>JAFGOZ010000701.1 GCA_016926235.1 Bacteroidales bacterium
AGTTTCCCACATTTCAACAGGACATAAACAACAACAGCAATTGGAATACTTTAGTTTTAAATGTAGCTACTTAGGGGAAGATTACATGGAGACTTAATTTATGAAAATATATTATCCACTTATGACGATTACAAGAATGAACAGCTGAAAGGGAACCAATTCAATATTGCGAATGGACTTGTTAATAGGAAAAGAGCAGAATTAAACATGATTGAGGATAAGTTAAAATCTTATAGCAATACATATTATCTTTTAATCGGTTATGCATATGAGAATTTGATTAAAGGTCTATCGATTAAAAAAAATCCAGAACTTTCTTTTGATGAGCTTTTTAATGAAAAGTGGAGAAGATATAAATCTGGACATGGATTTAGTAACATTTTTGCTGATATATTAGAAAATGTATCAATTGAGGATTGCCAATTACTTGAAAGACTAGAAGCATATATCATATGGCTTGGTAAATATCCTGTGGCAAAGAATAGCACTATCCATGTCGCCGAATATGACAAGCGATATTTTGATAGTAATGATAAAATTAGGATTGATAGTCTTTATGAAAAGATAAAAGAATTGTATAATCAAAATTAAATTACGGTTGCTAACATTTTGTTTATTGCATTGTGGCTCAGGCGGTTTGCCAACTTCAGTTATTCGTACTACATTTAGTGGTACGCGGACAGGAAAGCTCTCGCAATCCACAACGACAACAAACAATTTTCCGTTGTGCCGCATACAGAGAAAACTACCATGTTAGGCAAAATATTAAGGAGACCCAATAACCAACTAATATAAAAGATATGAATATGAAGAAAATAGTTTTAATACTGTTATGTGTAATTCCGATGGTGATTTTCGCTCAAAAACAATGTAACGTAACATATATTTCTAATGAAGGCTTTATTGTCGAATTTAAAAACAAAAAAATCTTAATTGATGCATTGTTTGATAAAGTAGAAGGAGATTGGTGTGAATCACCAACAGATTCAATGATTAATTTAATAAAGCAATCTAAATATCCATTTAACGATATTGATTTAATAGCAATAACTCATAATCATGCTGATCATTTCAATGAGAAAATAGTCGTTGATTTTATGTTAAATAACCTCAAAGTAAAACTGATTTGTCCTAATCAAGTAGATTTGGCTTTGTCAACAAATTCGAATTATAGAGCAATAAGCGAGCGGATTACACCAATTACTCCAGACCCTTTAACTGATACAAGTGTTATAATATCTGGAATAACAATTCGATTGCTACGGCTTGAGCACAGCCCTTATGAAGTTCAAGATAGTGCAACCGGTGAAAAGGTAAATATACACAAGGATGTAGAGAATCTTGGATTTGTATTTCAAGTAGAAGGTGTAAAAATTTTTCATAGCGGAGATACAAATCCATCGAATAAGCAGGAATACCAAACATATAACTTACAAAGTGAAGGAATTGACATTGCATTTGTAGAGAGAATCTTTATATTTATTTATCAAGATAAGGGACTTGAAATCATAAAAGAGTTTATTAATCCTGATAATCTTATTTTTATGCATATTGGTCCCAAAAATAAGGCTGGATATATTGAAGGTTTTAAAAATGAAAAAGATGTCATTATTTTTGAAAACAGAATGGATTCATTAGCTATTGATATTGAAGATTAATATACTCATACAATTTGCAGTAACCCAATGTTATGATTGAACAAAAGAAAAAGGAAATAAGAGAGTTTTGCGAATCGAATTCAGATCCAGGAATTGTAGCAAAATATTCGAAATATTTTAAAGAAGGATTTGACGGTTTTGGTATAGATAATAAGCTATCTAATCTTCAAATAAAAAAATGGATTGAAGATTGGAAAGGCGATATGACATTGCAGAGCTATTTGGATTTATCAGATGATTTAATTAAACACGGTAAATTTGAAGAAAAGGTTATAGCCATACATTTTATAAGTTCAAAAAGGACAGAATATACAGAAGAAACATTTGACAGAATTGGCAAATGGTTTGAAATTGGAATATCAAATTGGGCTACTACTGATGTTTTATGTATGTTGGTCTTACCTCATTTTTTCGTAGGGCGTATCATAGGATTTGACAAATTAAAAGATTGGAACGCATCAAAAAGCGAGTGGCAACGCAGGGCAGTACCAGTATTGTTCGTGGAGTTGATTAAATTAAAAACAGACTTGAAATATGACGAAGTAATGAGTGTCATAGATAATTTAATGGATGACGATTCAGAATATGTTCAAAAAGGACTTGGCACTTTATTACGTGAATTATGGAAAAAGCACCCAAAGGAAACAGAAAAATACCTATATGATTGGAAAGACATATGTGGTAGACTAATTATTAGATATGCAACTGAAAAAATGGATAAAGAGTACAGAAAGAAATTTCGAAAATCAAAATAGCATGGAAGTAAAAGACTTAGATAACAGAATAATTTCTTATTGCGGATTTTATTGTAATGCCTGCCCTAAATTTAAGAAAAGTGATTGCGAAGGTTGCAAAGGGGATAGTCCAAAATGTGCAGGTGGATATAAACCATGTCAGGTAAGACCATGCTGCATCGAAAACGAATTTACATCTTGTGCTGAATGTGACAAATATGAATCAGTCAAAGATTGTAAAAAATATAATCCACTTATGATACGATTTGGACAATTTCTTACACAGACGAGTAGAAGAAAAGGAATCGAGATGATTAAGGAAAAAGGCGAACGGGAATTTTTAGAATTTATGTCAGAAAGAAATTGGGTGACGATTAAGAATAAAAGAAAATAAGTACGACGGCACAACACTGTATATACAAAATGGGCGAGATCGCAGTAAATTCAAGGGCTGTAGCCCGCTTTAAATTTTTACGGTTTGATAGGTTTGAAGCCCGCAATCGCCCACATTTGCATATACTTGTCCGTTGTAAGCAAGTGTGAAGAACCGACACGACACATTGAAATTTGATTGAATAAATTACAAAAAAAACGGACTGACAGGATTAGCACTCCGTAGATAGGACGGTGCAATTTGAGGGGAATTTATTTTGTTTTTTCTCCCCCCGCATAAGAAGAAAGAAACCCCGCCCACAAAACAACACATTTGCAAACCGCTGCAAGCCAGCCCTGCAAAGCAAAGTTTGCAAAAGAGTTGTTTTTTTGCCGACGCACCAAGAGCTATATTAATTCATATTCCGATACTCATTAGGCGTAAATCCAACTCTTTGTTTGAACAACCGATTAAAATGCTGCGGATATTTAAACCCTAATTCATAAGCTACTTCACTAATTGATTTGTTGGTATCAAATACTCGCTCTTTAGCAACTTCTATGACTTTATTTTGGATGTATTCCTGTGCCGATTTACCGGTTTCTTTTTTAATCAGGTCTCCAAAATAGTTGGCTGAAAGATTAAGCTGTTCGGCACAATATCCAACGGAAGGCAAACCAATATTCTGAGCCTGTTCACTCTGGAAATAGTCATTCAATAGCGATTCAAACCTCTCAAGTATTCCTTTGTTAACATCTTCACGGGTAATAAATTGTCTGTCGTAGAAGCGTTCGCAGTAACTTAGGAACAATTCAATATTCGTTGCAATTAATTTTTTACTGTGCTTGTCAACGCCAAGTTCTAATTCAGTTTTAATTTTAGCAAACAAATCCAAAACCAGTTGTCTTTCTTTCTCGGATATGTGTAATGCTTCATTCGTCTTATAACTGAAGAAATGGTACGATTTAATACTTTTTCCAAGTGTAGTACCATTTAATAAATCAGGATGGAATACCAATCCATGTCCCATTGGTTGATAAGGGTCTGTTTTATTAGTTACATCAACAACTTGTCCGGGAGCAATAAAAACCAAAGTCCCTTTTTGATAATCATAGGTGTTGCGACCATATATCAAATCCCCACACTTCACATCTTTTAGGAAAATGCAATACAGGCCAAAGTTCATTTTCTTCCCGGTTCTAATTTCTGCTTTCGAGAAATCTATCACACTAACCAATGGGTGAAGTGTCTCATGATTATTGAAATCATTATAATCACTTACTGTCTCAAAATTTATCATAGCAAATTGATTTCATGTAAAATATAAAACAAATTTACGCAATAAATAATAGCAATAAACACTTCATTACCCATATCTGTAATATTGGTTACGAATGCAGTAATCTATATACAAACCATCTTATGAAATAGCCATAATTTTGTATTGTAAGAAATTAAGTCGGATAAATGAATTTAATTATGAATAGAAAAACAAACAAAATAAAAATTGTAAAATTGATGTTGGTTTCCATATCAATGTTGATTTTTATTAGTTGCTCTAATACGGATAACCTTATTTTAATAAAAGAGCAAGGCAGTTTCGCTGTCGGTGGCACTATGAAATCAAATCCAGGAACCTTTGATGCAATCAAAAGAACACCGGAAGGCCAGACTTTTCATGGTGACCATGCTTATGTATTTTATCAGATACCTAATGAAGCGCACAAATATCCATTGGTGATGTGGCATGGTATAGGACAATTTTCAAAAACATGGGAAACTACTCCAGATGGAAGAGAAGGTTTTCAAAATCTGTTTTTAAGAAAAAAGTATAGTGTTTACTTATTAGACCAACCACGTCGTGGTAATGCCGCACGAAGTATGGAAGAAGGAACAATTACACCTACGCCTGATGAGCAATTTTGGTTTAACACTTTTCGTGTTGGTGAGTGGCCTGATTTTTTCCCAGGTGTACAATTTTCCCAAGATAAGGAAACACTAAATCAGTATTTCAGACAAATGGTTCCTAATGTTGGGCCGATTGATATAAATGTAAATGTTGATGCTGTTTCTGCTTTATTTGATAAAATTGGTGAAGGAATTCTTGTTACGCATTCGCATTCTGGAGGAATGGGTTGGCTTACAGCTATTAAAAACCAGAATATCAAAGCTGTCGTTTCTTACGAACCCGGAAGTGGTTTTGTATTTCCAATGCGTGAAATCCCAGCGCCAATGGAAAGTTCAGCTGGTCCGCTTCATCCTGTGGAAGTTTCAATGGAAGATTTCATGGAGTTAACTAAAATTCCAATCATCATTTATTATGGCGATTATATACCTGAAAAACCAGATTCAAATCCGGGAATAGATGGATGGAGAGTAAGACTTGAAATGGCAAAACTTTGGCGTGATGTTGTTAACAAATATGGTGGTGACGTAACTGTGGTTCATTTGCCAGAGATAGGTATTAAGGGCAACACTCATTTCCCATTTTCAGATTTAAACAATTTAGAGATTGCCGATTTAATGTCGGAATGGTTAAAAAATAAAGAATTAGATAAGTAAAAATAGAACAAGATGCAAAAAGTAAAACTAAACAACGATGTTGAAATGCCCATCCTTGGTTTTGGTGTATTTCAAATGGCAAATTTAAAAGAGTGCGAAAATAGTGTATTAACAGCTATTGAGACAGGTTATCGTTTAATTGATACCGCAGCCATTTATTTGAATGAGACAGCTGTTGGAAATGCAATTAAAAGAAGTGAAGTTGCCAGAGAAGAATTGTTTGTTACCACAAAAGTTTGGGTTCAGGATGCAGGGTATGATAAAACTAAAAAGGCTTTTGAAAAATCTTTAAAGAAATTGCAGCTCGACTATCTTGATTTATACTTGATACATCAACCTTACGGTGATATTCATGGTTCTTGGAGGGCTATGGAGGAATTATATAAAGAAGGAAGAATTAAAGCAATTGGGGTTAGTAATTTTCATCCCGATAGGGTTATGGACATGATAGTTCATAATGAAATTGTTCCAGCTGTAAATCAGATTGAAACACATCCTTTTCATCAACAGATTGAAGCACAGAAATTTTTATCAGAAAATGGTGTGCAACATCAATCCTGGGGACCATTTGCTGAAGGAAAGAATAATCTTTTTACCAATGAGCTATTAGCCAGAATTGGAGCAAAGTATAACAAGTCGGTAGCCCAGGTTGTGCTTCGTTGGCTAACACAACGTGGAGTAGTTGCTATCCCCAAATCAGTTAATAAAGAAAGAATTGAGCAGAATTTTAATAGCCTCGATTTTGAACTGTCAACTAAAGATATAGATGCAATTGCAACACTGGATATGAAAGCAACAAGTTTCTTCGACCACCGTGACCCAGCAATGGTTAAATGGCTTGGTGAGAGTAAAGCAGACCTTTAGTCTCGTTCTAATCCTTAAAAATTAGAGAAATGAAAATAGTAAAACAAATTTTGACAGCTATGCTTATGTCAACAAGTATAATTGCTTCGGCTCAAAATATAATAGACAATCCTTTTGGTCTTGTTTATAGAGACGCTATAACCGAGAACGTATCAGGCAAAGTGAATATTCATCCTGTAAGTTATAAACTGAATGGGATTGATATTGCAGCCAATGTTTATACGCCTGCAAATTATGACCCAGGTAATAGTTACCCAGCCATTGTGGTAGCACATCCAAATGGTGGAGTAAAGGAGCAGGTAGCTGGGTTATACGCACAACGTTTAGCCGAATTAGGTTTTATCACCATTGCTGCCGATGCATCCTATCAGGGAGCAAGCGGTGGAGAACCTCGAAATGTTGATAAACCTGCCAATCGCATTGAAGATATACGTGGAATGGCAGATTATATAACACAATATGAGGGTGTCGATTCTGAAAGGCTTGGTGCATTAGGAATTTGTGGTGGTGGAGGCTATACTTTAGCCGCTGTGCAAACAGATAAACGCTTTAAAGCAGTGGCAACACTAAGTATGTTTAATTCAGGGATTGTCAGAAAAAACGGATTCAGGGATTCTCAGTTGGAATCTATTCAGGAACGATTGGAGCTTGCATCAAAAGCTAGGGCGCAAGAAGTTGCAACAGGTCAGGTACTATATACCGCTGACACAAAAATCACCGATGAAATGGCGGATAAAATGCCTTTTGATTTGTATCGGGAAGGTCATTATTATTACAATAGAACTCATGCTCATCCCAATTCTACTTTTAAATATACAACAAGTAGTTTATTGGATTTAATGGCTTTTGATGCAACAACAAACATGGAGTTAATTAATCAACCCTTATTGATGATGGCCGGAAGCAAAGCGGATACGTATTACATGACAGAGGATGCTTTCAGTAAAGCTACTGGAACTACCCAAAAAGAGCTATACCTAATTCCAGATGCAACGCACATTCAAACCTATTTTGTTCCTGAATATGTAAACCAGGCAATGGATAAACTCAATGAGTTTTTTGGAAAGAATTTGTAAAATAATCATTCACTAAAACCAACTGATATGAAAAAACTAAGTACCGTATTCTTCTTAATTCTTATTTCAATGCAGTTTTCAATTGCTCAGAATACAGAAAGTGATAAGGAAATCATTCAGCTTTCAAAAGATAAATGGCAATGGATGTCGGATAAAGATGTCGACAAACTAAGTAAGCTGTTTCACGAAAAAGCTGTGTTTGTTCACATGGGTGGAGCTTGGGGAACAGAACAGGAACTTAATATTATTAAAGAAGGTGGTATCTGGTACAAGAAAGCTGATATTCACGAAGTATCTGTAAATATTATTGACAATACCGCCATCCTGTTAAACCGGATTGATTTATTAGCCGAGGTTGGAGGCAACGAGGTTACTAATCCGTTTGAAGTTACAGAGGTGTATATAAAGCAAGGTGAAAACTGGATGTTAGGTTCTCTTTCATTCACAAAATTGCTAACTCCCGGAGGTCATTAATACGTTGCATATTAAACTTGTTTTGCCATGAAAAACTCAACGAACAATAAATCAAATCAGGGAATTAATCGAAGGAAGTTCTTTAAATCAGGGGCTGCGATGGCTGGTGGAACACTACTGGCCACAGCAATAGGAACTAATAATGTTTTCGGAAATGATTCAGGAAACATGAAAGTTAAATCCAATCTGAATACATCAGGATTGAGCCATCGCAAGCTTGGAGGAACTCTTGAAGTTTCTAGTGTTGGTTTGGGTGTTCAGAACATGAGCCGGACATATCAAACAACCATTCCAACTCGTTCTGAAATGTACAATATTATTCGCACTGCGTATGATAATGGTGTAACATTTTTCGATTCAGCAGAGGCTTATGGGCCATTTGAAGTAGAAAGAATTTTAGGAGAAGGAATTAAGCCTTTCAGAGATAAGGTTGTAGTTGCTACAAAATTTGGTTGGAATATTGACCAGGAAACTGGACAGCGTTTGCCCGGATTAAATAGTAAACCTGAACATATTAAACTAGTAGTTGAAGGCATGTTAAAACGTCTTCAAACTGACCGAATTGATTTATTGTATCAACACCGTGTTGACCCACAAGTGCCTATTGAAGATGTTGTTGGTGCAATTAAAGACCTTATTAAAGAAGGAAAAGTATTGCATTATGGTCTTTCGGAACCGGGCATGCAAACTGTTAGAAGGGCACATAAAGAACATCCGGTTACAGCTATTCAAAATGAACATTCTTTATTGTATCACGGGTCAGATAAGGATATTATTCCATTGTGTGAAGAGTTAGGAATTGGTTTTGTTCCTTGGAGTCCTCTTGGTGTTGGTTTTCTTACGGGTGCAATTGATGCTAATACTCATTTTGCTCAGGGCGATATTCGTGGTGCTGAGTCTAGATTTTCAACTGAAAATTTACCTAAAAACTTAGCATTGGTTGATTTATTGAAAAAGTGGGGGGAAATAAAACAAGCAACACCTGGTCAAATTTCTCTCGCTTGGTTGCTATCACAAAAACCTTGGATAGTGCCTATACCCGGCACAACACAGATGGCACACATGCAGGAGAATTTAGGTGCAGATGCAATCAAATTCTCTAATGAAGAATGGAATCAATTCAATAAAGAGGTAGAAAACATTCAAATAGTTGGAGAACGATTACCCGAATTTGTCTTACAATTTTCGAAAGTTGAAGCTCCTTTTAAGCAATAATGTAAATATCCAGATTATGAAAAAAGCACTTCTGTTTTTTGTGTTCATTCTTAGTTTTAGTTTGTATGCACAACAACCAAATGTCTCTGGTTCATCTGAGAAAGAACCAATCGTAAAAACAAGTTCCGGAATTATACGAGGTTTAACGGATGGGGATATTTCCATCTTCAAAGGCATACCTTATGCTACACCGCCAATTGGAGAATTCCGCTGGCGGCCACCACAGCCTGTAAAGCCATGGGAAGGAATACGTGATACAAAGGAGTACGGTTTTAATTGTGCACAAGGTGGTTGGAGTGCTGCTCCCGGAACAATTCAGGAAGGCTCATCGGAAGACTGCCTTTACCTTAATTTATGGCTTCCTGCTGGAACAAAAGCAAATGCAAAACTTCCGGTGATGGTTTGGATTCATGGAGGAGGTTTTACAGGAGGTAGCGGTGCAGGTGAGGCTACTTCGGGTGAAGAATTTGCCAAACAGGGCGTAATTTTAATGATCTTTAATTACCGACTTGGTCGTTTAGGACACTTTGCATTTCCTGCATTAAGCAAAGAACATCCCAAAGAACCTAAGGGAAGTTATGCCTTTATGGATATGATTGCTGCACTAGAATGGGTACAGAAGAATATAGCTGCTTTTGGAGGTAATCCTGATAATGTTACCATTTTTGGTCAATCTGCCGGAGGGGTTGCAGTACATTCACTAATGACAATACCTGATGCTCGTGGACTTTTTCATAAAGCAATAAGTCAATCAGGTGGTGGGCGTGATGGTGTTTTAACAGGCAGGCCAATAAACAAAGATAATGTGGATGCGCTTTATCCGGTTTCAGCAGAAACCATCGGTGTTAATTTTGCACGGAAGCATGGTATTGAAGGAACTGACGAGATTGCTCTTGCAAAATTACGTGCCTTAAGTGTGGAAGAAATAGTAGATGGAGGTCAGGAAAATGATGGAGAAGGTGGTGCAAGAATTTATTCCGGCCCCATTCTCGATGGACAGTTTGTCGTTGAGACAGCTGAAAGTGCTTATAAAGCAGGTAGACAAGCAAAAATCCCCCTAATAATAGGAAGTTGTAGTGGAGAAGTCAGTGGTGCGTTTATCAGTTTAAGTGATACAAAGGAGGCATTGTTTACTCAGTTTGGTGAATTACAAGATGAAGCCAAAGCAGTTTATGACCCCGATGGCAGTAAAGAATTTAACGAAGTGATTACAAAGTTCAATACGGATTGGGTTTGGGCTGAACCTGCTCGATTTATCGCAAGAACTTTTATTGCTGAAGGTGAGCCTGCCTATATTTATCAGTTTGGATATGTGCCTGATTCTATGAAAGAATGGATGAAATATGGAGCCGGACATGGTTCTGAAATTGGATATGTATTTAATAAACTACATGCCCGTTGGGGTGCTTCGGAAGCTACAAAGGAAGAAAAAAAGCTAGCACAAATTATGAATACCTATTGGGCAAACTTTGCTAAAACAGGTAATCCGAATAAAGAAGGATTTCCCTCATGGCCACTTTACAATACCGAGAATGAAGAAATACTTTTTATTGATTCCGATGGATTACCGTTTGGTATGCCAGACCCATCAAAAACAAGATTGGATTTGATTGAAAAAGCTTACAAAATTCGCTCTCAAATTCAATCAAGAGGTGGATTTTGATGAGAAAAAGAAATGTTAGACATAAAAGATTTGTCATGAAAGCAAAAAACACAGTTAGTTTTATCCTGGTTATAACATTAATATTTAGCTTATTCGGTAATGTGTATGGTCAAAGTAAATCTGAATCTGAATCCGATGAATTACTGACAACTAAGCAGAAAAGTATCATATCAATTGCTGCATATACAGGAATTGGAGAACTCTCGCAGTTAAAATTGGCATTAAATGAAGGTTTGGACGCAGGATTAACCGTAAATGAGATTAAAGAAGTAATTGTCCACTTATACGCCTATTGTGGTTTTCCACGTAGCATCAGGGGCTTACAAACTTTTATAGAAGTTTTGGATGAACGTAAATCAAAAGGAATAATTGATAATCCAGGGGTGGATGCATCTTCAATCAGTAATGATAAAAGCAAATACGACCGTGGCAAAGCCAACCTTGAGGAATTGATAGGAAGACCTTTAGGCGAAACTCAAAGTGGTTATGCTGCCTTTGCTCCGGTAATAGAAGTATTCCTGAAAGAGCATTTATTTGCCGACATATTTGATAGGGATATTTTGACTTTTGCAGAAAGAGAATTGGTCACTGTCTCAGTACTTAGCAGTCTTGGAGGTGTTGAGCCGATGCTTCGTTCTCATCTAACAATTTGCCTTAATGTTGGATATACTTCTGAACAGCTTAATGAATTTATAAGCATTATAAAATCAGATATAGGAAAAAAACAAGCAAAAGCAGCACAAGCTGTCTTAAATGAAGTATTACAGGCGAATAAGTAATAGTTTAAAAATAGATTAAAATTAAGAGAAATGAGAAAGCTATTTGGAATCATACTTATAGGATTGACTTTGATGTTTACAGCTTGCAATTGTGAACAGGATAAAGCAGCTAACACATTTAATGAATCTCCTTTTCCTAAAGGGAAAATAATAGAAAGTTCAAATTTCACCGGAACGGTGTGGTTGCAAATGATGGGAGCAACAGATACTACCATGTATGCCAGATATGGCAATGTAACTTTTGAACCAAAAGCCAGAACCAATTGGCATTCGCATCCGGGAGGACAGCTATTATTTATAACACAAGGAAAAGGATATTACCAGGCAAAGGGTGAACCTGCCCGATTATTACAAGCTGGTGATTTTGTGGAGATACCACCTAATGTTGAGCATTGGCATGGTGCAGCTCCCGAAAGTGAATTTGCACATATTGCTGTGAGTTTAAATACAAATTTAGGAGGGGCAGAATGGCTTGGAGTTGTTTCCGATGATGAGTATAATCTATCTTCAGGATTTAGTGAAAGATGATAGAAAATTATTTTTAATTGTAAGGCAATGGTAACCTCAATGTATTCCCAGTGGTTTGCAAATAACTATTTTCATTAAATAATTTTTTTAAATGTTTATCGTTATATTTAGAATTCAGTTCTAAAATTTAGAAGAATGAAAAGCAGTTTCAGACTGCTTTGTTAAGAAGCAAAAGGAATGTAATCCGAAGCAAGGGCAATTCAAATCGAAGCAGCCTACATGAAAGTAGAAGCAATAGAACTGTAATAAGAAGCAAAGCAAATGCAAGGCGAAGCAACCCAAATGTAGGTTGAAGCAATGCAATTGTAACTGGAAGCAACGGAGATGTAAGTCGAAGCAACCAAATTGTAATTATTATAAACTTTAAAATTAACTTTTATGGCAACTAGACCCAAAAATTCAGAAGCCGACACATTAGAGCTTTATCGTGTAGCGTTAGAAAATGCAGAAAATCAAACCGAAATCGCAACCATTATGGCTGAGTTAGGCTATGACAGCGCAGTTATTGGAGAAGGTAAGACCCTTCTTTCCGAAACTCGTGCTGCATATGACCTAAACAAAACAGAAGATGATGAAACATCAGCAGCCTATTCCGATTTCTCAAGTAAGAAATCACAATTGGAAGACATTTTCACGCTTCACCGGAAGAAAGCTAAGGTAGTTTTCCGAAATGATTCACTTACATCCGATAAGTTAGCCATTTCGGGAGCAATGCCAAGGACATATATAAAATGGTTAGAAGCTGCAAAGAAATTTTACAGCGTATCATCAACCGATACAGATATTCAGAGCAAACTAGCCCGATTGAAAATATCAGCAGATGATTTGACAACCGTAAACACCCTGTTATCTGATTTAGAAGCATCAAGAGCAGAGTATCTTAAGGAAAAGGGAGAATCACAGGATGCAACTAAAGCCAAAGATTCTGCATTTACCAAGATGGATGACTGGATGAGTGAGTTCTACGCAGTAGCAAAGATTGGATTAGAAGATAATCCACAGCTATTAGAGGCGTTGGGTAAAACTGTGAGAAGTTAATGGTATCGCCCACCCTATTTGTAAGCACATCCCGTAAACCCCACAGGCCAGACCTGACCAAAGTTTACGGGAAGAGCTTACAAAGCCAGCCCTAAGTACCGCCTTTAAGGGCGGTTTGGGATTCCCCCTCCCTCAAAAAACAAAATAAATTCGTGCTTCGAATCAAGGTCAGTGCAGATTGATTAAGATAAAAGATTAGATTTGTAAAAACTTGAAACAGATTAACTTTGAACAATAAACACCAGCATACAACACTTAGCTCCCAATAAAGCGTTGCTTGCACACGCTTTACATTGGGGCAGAGGTTGAACTAAACATTGCTCCAAGTACCACAAAA
>JAFGOZ010000702.1 GCA_016926235.1 Bacteroidales bacterium
ATCATGCTGTGTGTTTGCAAATGAGGAAGTTTCAAGCATATAGCCTTCCTGTAGCATCCATCCCCCAAGCCCTATTCCTTTTAAAATAAATTCATTTCCTTTTTTATCAACGATTTTTTTGCCGTCTGTTTTAATAAATTCATTAGCAGTAATATATTCAGGCATGAACATAATAAACAGAACGTATAAAAAAATTATTTTTATAATATCAACTTGCATAAATCGCATAATTATATCACTTTGAATGTTCTTTTCTTCTTCAAATTAATCTGTGAAACCCTGCGGTTTTATCCGCAGGGAATCACAGTTTTAATTAAACTAAACCTATTTTAATGAAAACTATTAATAACCTTCATTTTGTTCTAATGGCACTTCACTTAAAGTTGCCGTAATTTCGGGATAAGGAATAGGCAATAAACCATTAGTGCTTTTACCAGGAGTCCCATTTGTGTAACCTAAAGGGCCAAGGATATTTTCAGCATCTCCCCATCGGACAAGGTCGAAATATCTGTCTCCCTCAAGAGCTAATTCCAAACGTCTTTCAAGTTTTATTTTTTCTAAAAGACCTGATCCTGAACCTGTTTCAGCAGGAAGATCAACACGTTGTCTCACCTCATTCAGGTATTCGAGTGCTTTTGTATCATTTCCATTTTGGTTATAAGCTTCTGCAAGCATAAGATAAGCATCGGCTAAACGCATAACAATAATGTTCATATTAACCCTTTGAGCATCCCCTCCGATAAAGAAGCCTCTAATACGCGAGTGCTTATAGTCCCAATAACCATCTTTCTCATTTTGAAAACCTAATGTTCCGGTTAAATCATGAGCTAAAATTGTATCACTAAAAATAATAGTTCTTTGTAACCTAACATTGTCATTCATTGCAAGGTAAGCGCCAACCAGCGATTGTGTAGGTTGATTAAAACCCCAGCCCCATTCATATGGAAGATCAGCAGGCAAAGTTATTTCACCGGTACGGGGTCCGCATAATGTATTTGCAACGTTTCCGGCTAATGTTTGGCCCCAATCGTTACCTCCAGGAGGAACCTGATCTGAAAAATTAATTTCGAAAATAGATTCTTTACCGTATCGGTTTCCGGGATTAAAGACATCACTAAATACATCTTCAAGTTCGTATTTATTACTGGCTACTAAATCTTCAAGAACATCAATAGCATCGCTATACTTTTTTTGATAGAGATAGACTTTACCTAAAAGGAACTGGGCAGAACCTTTTGTAGCTAATCCCATACCATTGTCAACTCCGATTGCCGGTTTCAAAGGTAAACGACTTATCGCTTCAATACAATATCTTTCAATAGCAGCCCAGGTTTCTTCCTGTGTGGAACGAGCATATCTTGCTTCAGCATCGACATCGTCAATAATAGGCATACCTCCCCACAATCTGGTTAATTCGAAGTATGCATATGCTTTTAAGAAATACGCATGGCCAATAGCTTCTTTTCCACTAGTTTTCGAGTCATCAGAATACTTAATGATAAGATTACTACGATAGTTTATTCTGAATCTTGACCGCCACATCTGCATCATATTATCGTCGCCTGCTTCAACCGGCCCAAGGTTATAAACATCAAATAATTGGTATGAGTCCTGATCAGTTGGGTCAGAACCTCCGGCATAAGAGTCATCAGAACCAACAGATCCCCATAAATAGGGAGATCCGCCCCAAATTAACCATTGAAGTGGATCATAAGCAGCCCATAGTGCCTGCTCTAACTGAGCATCGTTTTGATAGAAACTTGATTCTAGTTCAAGTCCTTTCGGAGTTAAGTTCAAATCTTCCTCTGTACAAGAAATTAAGACTGTAAGAGGAATGAGTAACAGGTATAAAATATTCTTTTTCATTATTTAGATTTTTTATGTTATTGGTTTTAGAATGTAATGTTAACACCAAAAGTGGTTACTTTTGTAGGAGGATATAATCCCCTGTCAATACCATAAGTATCATTTCCACCATAGGTTCCAATCTCAGGATCCATTCCCGGATATTTGGTAAATGTCAATAAATTTGAGGTTGTTAAATAAACCCGCATTTTGCTAATAATGATTTTATTAGTGAGATTTGACGGGAAAGTATAACCTAATGTAACATATTTTAAGCGTAAATAATCACCATTATATATATTAAGTGAGCTTACCTGGAAATTATTATTGGCATCGGTATAAGTTGCACGGGGATAGTAATCAGATGTTCCTTCACCATGCCATCTTTCTGTATAAAAGAATTCCGGTCTGTTATAATCTGCTCTGTCTTTTCTGTATCCGGCCCAATAAATTTGATTACCTGTTTGTCCCTGGAAAGTAAATGTTAAATCAATTCCTTTATATTCCAAAGATGCTGTTAATCCAAAGATCCAGTCAGGCATTGGTTTACCAAGATATACCCTGTCCTCTTCATCAATTTCTCCATTAGGTAGTCCTGTAGAGTCAACAGGTTGGTCTACCCATTTTATATCACCGGGTTTTGCTTTTGGTTGCAATAAAACGCCATCTGAATTTACATAAGCATCAATTTCTTCCTGGGTTTGAAAAATTCCGTCAGCTTCCATTCCATAAAAATACCAAACCGGGTATCCAGGTTCGTACCTGTTAATTACTCCGAGTTGGCCAACATTTGCCCCATCACGGTATGTGTCTTCTTCACCATAAGAAACTACTTCATTTTTTAAATATGATAAATTAGCAATAATAGAATATTTAAGATCACTTTCCATCTGCCTGTATCCTAAATCAAATTCCCATCCGCTGTTTTTAACTTCTCCTTTGTTTTCAAAAGGCACATCCTGGAAACCTAAGTATTCAGGCTGGTCGCTTTTAAGAGAAAGCTGGTTAATAGTAGATTTAATATAATAATCAGCAGAAAAAGTAAGAGAATTGTCTATAAAAGTAAAATCAACACCTATATCTGTTTGATCGCTGATTTCCCATGTAAGATTTGGATTTCCAGGCCTGCCTGGCACTGATCCTAAACGTAAGCCTCCGGTTCCATCCTGATAATATGCGGTTGAAATCATTGTTGAAACATATGGGTAGTACCCGTCTAAAGATTGGGTTGATCCGTTTCTTCCCCAGCTTGCACGAAGTTTTAAATTATTTATAATAGAAGTCATATTTGCAAAGAAATCTTCTTTACTAATAATCCATCCTGCAGAAAATGAAGGGAAAAATTTAAATTTATTTTCCGGGGCTAATCTTGATGAACCATCAATCCTTCCCTGAGCCTGGAACATATATTTTTCCATATAGTTGTAAGCGAAACGTCCAAAATAGGATGCTTGTGTCTCATGGTCACGAGCATGACCGTCAACCTGGGTTTGTTTTATATTATATATATTTGAAGGGTATGCATAATCAATACTATTATAAGGTATTCCTTTACCATATACTCTTAAATATTGTGTTTGATATTCTCTCCAGTATTGTCCAACCATCGCTTCAACTGAGTGAATTCCAAACTGTTTATTAAAAGTTAAATAATTGTCCAGTGAGTATGTATACCAGCGATCAAACCTGTTAATCATCTGAACCAATGAGTCATCGGTTAATGGACTTACACCGTAAAAATGAAGTCCTTCAAATTGTTCGCGGAGCTGATAAGCATAATCAACATTCAGACTTGAAGTAAACTTTAACCATTCAAATGGTTTTAACTCACCATAAATTTTACCAACAATTTTGTCTTGTATATATGTATTATGAGTATAATCAATCTGGGCAACCGGGTTCCAGGCCTCACCCATTGATAAAAGCGATTTGCTGTAATATTTGTCATCTTCGTTTTTAAGCATAGCGTTAAATCCTAAAGGATCGTTAACATAAATTGCAGGTATGTCAGCAATACTATTATAAACTACGGGTAATGATGGATCGTATGTAAGAGCATTATTGATTATTCCGCCATATTCGTTACTTGCATTACCTAAATCATTCTTTTTAAATCTTGTATAACCAACATTTGTTCCAACAGTAAACCAAGGTTTTATTTCGCTTGAGGCATTTATTCTGAATGAGTACCTTTTCAAATTATCTTTTTCACCGCCTATAATACCATCCTGATCCAGGAATGAAGCGCTTGCAAAATAGCTTGTTTTATCTCCTCCGCCTGTAAAACTTAATGAATGTTCATGTTGCGGGGCAACTGTAAAGATTTCATCAGTCCATACTGTTTTTGAATTTGCATCCATTGAATTTAACTGATCTAACCTTTTAGTCAAGCTGCTACCAGATATTCCATCGTATTCTGCAGCTTCAGTAAAATATTCTACATATTCCTGGGCGGTCATAACTTTGGTAATATTAGTAGCCTCGTGGGTGCTATACTCATATTTGTAATTAATAGTTGTTGCACCTCCTTTTTTAACACCTGATTTGGTAGTAATAAGGATCACTCCATTACCACCTTCAGAACCATAAATTGCAGAAGATGCTGCATCCTTTAATACTTCAATAGATTCAATATCATCTGGATTAAGATATTCAAGGCCATATCCCCCGGCGCCAAGTTTTATTCCATCTACAATAATAAGAGGATCGTTGTCGCGATAGGAACTGTTTCCACGAATTTTTATATTTAGTCTTGAACCCGGAGATCCTGAGTTCTGAGTAATAACAACTCCGGATGTTTTGCCCTGGAGAGCCTGTTCAAAACGAGTTGCTGTAGATTTTTCAAGGGCTTCATTATTTACTTTTGCAATTGCTCCTGTTACTAAACTCTTCTTTTGAGTTCCGTAACCAATAACAACAACTTCTTCAAGTCCCTTTACTTCGGCAGCTAAAACCA
>JAFGOZ010000703.1 GCA_016926235.1 Bacteroidales bacterium
AACAACTGCTTCAACCTGATATTTTCTTTGTTATGAAAATTGCAGCCGCATGCTTCATTGCAATTTTCACGCCAAGCCCTACGGGCCGGAATTGCAGGTTAAGCAAATGTTATGTCGACGCCGCATTCGCGGCGCGGAAAGAAAGAAGCATGTTGAAAATAATTCATATATCGGATATAATACAAAACATGGCAACCGATACGATATTTTCAATGGATAATAACCTTCTCTCAAGTATAGAAGGTAAGAAACGGGAATTAGATAAACTCAGACCACTACCTCCTTCAATAGTCCAAAAAATAAAGGAACAGTTTCTTATTGAATGGATATATAACTCTAATGCAATAGAAGGTAATACTCTTTCATTACAGGAAACAGAATTAGTTCTAAATAGAGGATTAACCATAGGTAATAAATCGCTAAAGGAACATTTTGAGGCAATAAATCATAAGGAATGTATTGAACTTATTCAAAAGTTCGTTGAGAAAAAGGAAGAACTCAGTACTCAGTTTATAAAGCAGATACATAAGGTAATTCTAAAGAATATTGATGATTATCAGGCGGGAGTATACAGAAAGACCAATGTCCGTATTTTAGGTGCTGTTCATATACCTCCAGATGCTTTAAAAATAGAGCGCCTCATGGATGAGTTTCTTGAATGGTATTATACAAACAAGCATGTAATGGTGGTTTCTGAGTTAGCAGCGTGGGTGCAATATAAAATTGTGTGGATTCATCCTTTTATTGATGGAAATGGCAGAATGGCTCGATTGCTAATGAACTTAGTTCTACTCCAAAATGGTTATCCACCCGCAGTAATTTTAAATCTGGATCGACAAAAATATTATCGGGTTTTACGACAGGCGGATATGGATAAGCCGAAAGAGTTTCTAAATTTTATCGGTAGATCGATTGAAAGGTCTTTAGTTATATACCTCAATAGTGTAAAACCCGCAAACGAAAAAAAAGAACATCAAGGATATATAAGCTTAAAAGAAGCAACAAATTATTGTAATTATTCCCTTGAATATCTCTCACTGCTTGCGAGAACCGGTAAACTACCTGCAATAAAATTTGAGCGAAATTGGATGACAACACGTGAAGCAATCGAAAATTATCTGAAGAGGGTTGATAAAAAATAAGAAACATAACAACTGCTTCAACCTGACTCGGCTATGTTACGATTCTTGCTGGTCGTCGCTACGCTCCTCGGTAAAAAGTGCGCCAGCTTAACACAATGCAGGTTAAGAAAATGTTAGACTGACCCTTTGGGCATATTTATAGCAATCAGGAGGAACACTATGAGTAAGATTATTAAATTGTTTATTTTTTTCTTATTAACGATAGGGGTTTATTCATGCACAACCAATAAAAGAGAGGCGATGACTGATGAGAAAAAAAGAAATCCTGGTCATTATGTCGCAGTCGGACCTAATTTTGATATCTCAACACTACAGTATCTTGATGAACCAGCAATTGTTGGAGTTAATAAGAGATATAACTGGTGTGATCTTGAACCAGAAAAAGACGTTTATGACTTATCAAGTATCGAAAATGATTTAGAATATCTAGTCTCTCATAAAAAGCAATTAGTCGTTTTCTTTATTGATAGATCGTTCTGGATTAAGGGTGCTATGCCTTCATACTTGTCAGAATATGAGCTTGAGGCAAACGGATATGGTTATACAAATCTACGGTGGTATCCTGAAGTAATGAATAGATTTGTAAAAATATGTACCGAGATTGGACGAAAATTTGATTCTAATAAGCACTTTGAAGGTATCGCCTTACAAGAATCATCATTGGATTTAAAGCAATCAGATTATGAGAAATATAATTATACCGCTGTCAAGTATAGGAACTCAATCATATATATCTTAAAAAATCTGAGAAAAGGCTTGCCAAAAAGTAATATTTTCTGGTATGGGAATTTTATTCCCGGGGACTGGGAAGGCAAAAACATACGAAAGGTTTTAGATAATATAACAAATCTTGATATTTCTTATGGAGTTCCAGATATTTTGCCGTATCATGAAGGTTATAATCAGTCTACATACAAAATATTTGAAGAATACAAAGATAAAATTGTTCTCTTTGCGTGTGCACAAGATGATTCATATAGACATCATAAAAATGACATTAGCCATGAATATGAGGAACCATTACATGAGGACGGCTACCTTTCTATGGAAAAAATCTTCTTATTTGGAAGAGACCATTTGTATTTAAAATATATCTTTTGGAATTATTTCTATGAAGAAGCAAAGGAAGGGCAAAGAACATATGATGATGCAATTGAGGTTATACATAGAAACCCAATATTCAATCCATAAAGCTAAAAAAATAAATTGCGTCTAACAACTGCTTCAAGCGGGCTCACCCCACAAGGGGATTCGCCGCTAAAGTAAATGTCCTGCCAGAATAAGTGTTGACAATTGAGTGACAATATATATATTTTGATTATTGAGGTTGTATTATGAAATTTATTACTGTCAGAGATCTTAGAACATCCCCAGCCCAGATATGGAAACAATTATGCTATCCGTCACTCAAAATGACCCCAGGTCCGTCAAAGATAATGACCCCCTTGGCCACTTGATTATTATAGACTCAACTTTCTCCT
>JAFGOZ010000088.1 GCA_016926235.1 Bacteroidales bacterium
AAACTGGTCACAACTTCTCTGGTAGAGCTGTAATTCTAACTCTCCTTCTTCATTTGCAGTAGCCTGATACAGGACATGGCAGGGAGGTAATGACATTCTGGGTGTATCTCCGGGATTCCATGAATCAACAATGTGTTTCTTACCGGTTGGTTTCTTCCTGAGGCCTTCAATCATTTTTCCAAATTGATCTATCTCAATAAAGGCTTTCTTGTCATGATCGTAATATTCCCATTTTCTCCATTGTTTACCATATATCGGTCCGGCATCTCCCCATCGGGCTGCAAAATCATCGTCCTCCCTTATTCTCTGGCCGTATTCAGCCATTGCTTTGTCCCAGTCGGGCGAATATTTCACAATACTTTCAGGAAATATGCCTTCTTTCTGCATTCCTTGCAGGTTGTCCTGGAAAGCATCGGGTCTCCAGATGGGGCAGTTATTGTCTTCCAGGTATTTGATATTGGTATCTCCTCTCAGGAACCATATTGTTTCATGGAACATGGATCTTGTAGCCATCTTCTTGGTGGTTAACAGGGGATATCCTTCACGGAGATCATATTCGTTCTGATAGCCAAA
The DNA here is from genome assembly GCA_016926235.1 of Bacteroidales bacterium. The sequence goes on from JAFGOZ010000088.1 coordinate 574, forward strand.
GAGGGAAATGATTCCGGATCCCTTGCTCCCTCCTTTGAAATTTGAACGACTGGAAGTTAAAATTGCCTTTGAATGATCAAGATACTGTTGCGCCATTACCTTATCCTATTTTTAATTATTTACTGCTTGAATACCTTTCAAAATTAGCTTTTATTTGGAATGATTACCAGGCTCAGGGCTTCCAAGTATTTCAAAAATTATTAACAGGCGTATTTATAAACTTGAAGACCTGGCCTGCTCAGGCATGAAACAAAAAGGATCAGGTCTGTATGCCTGGTTCTAAGTAAGCCCTTTTTAATTCTTCCTGGCTATATAAAACCCATAGCTGTAATAGTCCTTATAATTTTGATATAGTCCTATTTCGCCTCTGTATTCTCTGACGAGATCTTTAGCCATTTCAGAATTGTTATGTTGTTCAAGAAATGTGGAAAAACGTTCTTCCATTGGTTTGTAATAGTTATCAATCCAGCTATCTTGTTTCAAATAGAAGTAGCCTGCAAGAGTAAAACCATTGTCCTCCAGAATCCTGATTTTTTTTGAAGCCCTGTCTATTTCCGGATATTCCTGCATCCAGAAGTCTTCCGGTTCTTTTGGCCGGGCATCAGTTATCCATGTGATTTCACTGACACATAAATAAGCACCCGGTTTTAGAAATTTCTTCCAGCTTTTTATCCCGGCTTTAAAGCCCATATTATAAATTGCTCCTTCAGACCATATTATATCAAATTCCTCATTGTCAAAGGGTAAATCATCCATGGATCTGTTAAGCGTTATCACCCTGTCCTGTAATCCCAATGCTCTGGCTTTCTCATCCAGTTTACTCAAAAATACTGGAAATAAGTCCACACCAGTAATTTGTGCATTTGTGTTTTGAGCGAGCAGGATGGTATGTGCCCCTGTTCCACAACCAATATCAGCGATTCTCAGCTCACTCTTTTTGGCCATAGTGGTGAGCTCTAAGGCCCTTAGTGTTTCTTCGTTACTGCCGGGACCCTGTCTTTCTGCATCTTTGTGAAAGTCAATAATTAAGTCTAATTCTGTCACTTCTTTTCAGTATTTAATCATGTTCGTGTTCTGTGATTTTTCGTTTCTTCAATTACCAGCATGAGTCTGTTCAATGCTCTCATTATTGTCAAGTTTTACATCAGTAAAACCAAAGAGTATTTTTATAAATCCGTGAATTAAGGCGAACGGCAATAATATAAATCCGGCTATTTGCATCCCCAGTTCGTAGATAAATGAACTATCCTTATATGGCCTGCCCTTTAATCTTGAGATGAATGCACTGTAGGGTATCCCGTAAATATTACCGGCATGCATAAGCTCTGAGGCCGCCAGAATTAATTTTGCTTTCTTTTCACCGTATTCATTAGCCAAAGAATCGAAAGCATCTTTTTTTGGAAATCCACGGCTGTCTGCATAATGTTAGGCAAAAATGTCATCAACAGGATTTAAGCGTAATTTAAATTATTTTAGTTTAAATTCTGCCTTTTTAATTTATGATTCTGAAAAATGGTTTAAAATGCACCATAACGGTCGGCGGTATGGAAAGTTGCCAATTACGGGTGATTTCCTTTCAAGTTACACAAAAGTTGATGCGGGCTGCAACCGTTGAATAACCTACTGTCCCGGCAATTTTTTATACCGCTTGTTACCGCCAGTTATTCGATCTCTTGTAAATTCAATTTCATATGTTCCACTCATTAATTGTACTTTAGCAGTGGCTTTTGGATAGCTTTTTTTGTTTATTTTGAAACCGCTTTTCCTCAAATCGCTTGGAATCACCATGAAACATTTTTGATTGTTAGGAATCTCCAATTTATAAATATACTTCAGACTATTCTCTTTTGTCCAGCTTATTCCAATGCAATCTCCATGTACAAGAGGAATTTGTCCTTTTGCCCAATCAATGTTTTCGCTAACAAACGGTACTATTTCAATTTCCTTATAACCCGGAGTTGCTGGTTTTACTCCCAGTATGTTTTTTGACATGAAGTATAAAGGAGATCCACCCCATGCATGACTAAAGTCGCCACCATAACCAGTCTCTGTTTGGTCTTGCCAATTTTCTTTTAATGTGTAGGTTTCCCTATTGATACCATTCTCCCATTTTTTTAGAAGTTCTAACCCAAGTGTGTTGATCTGACCGGTATGTTCAACTGCCGATAAAACAAAAAACATAAAATATGGTTGAAGGTCTATTGCTTTTTGATTTACAATGTAATTTAATATGGATGTTTGTTTATTCTTTGGGGCAATATCATATAATACTGCAAGAGTATTAACATGTGGACTAAAGGTCACAATATTTGTATCCTTTGGGAAGAAATAATGATTCGCTTGTTTGGATTTGAAAGGGATTCCATCTTTGTAAAGTTGTTTCTGCTTATCCCACAGTAAGTTATTCATCCCCTGTTTAATCTGTCCAGCGAGTTCCAGGTTTTTATCTCTGATTGAGGTGTTGTTAACTAGACTATTAAGATAAGCTGCATCCAATAAGGATTTATAGTAAAATGCCGTCATATACCCCATGCCAATAACAGCTGGTGGATAGTGAGCGTCGAACTTGTCAATTTTTATCCAATCCATAAACATATAATCAGGAGCATTACTTACCAAATAGTCACTGTCCAGATAAATTTCAAATAATTGGTTGAGCCTATTGACATGTGGTAGAAGCTCTTTTACCAATTGAATATCACCGGTATATTGGTAATATTGATTAAGCATTTGTACCCATAATAATGAGTAGCTGGTATGAAACATATCGTAGTTATTTTTCTCTAGTATTAATGCTGTTTTAACCAGTGTTTGCCGTGTAAGCCAGGGATCTCCGAATGCATAATAGTTTATGAGCGATTGAATAAAATAATCGCCCGTGCAAGCAATAGGCTCC
>JAFGOZ010000704.1 GCA_016926235.1 Bacteroidales bacterium
TATACGACTGATTAGTCGTATATAATGATTTAGTACGTAGTTTAGCCGTAAAATAACATGACTTTTCGGCAGTCTACTCTATGTTATCAAAACGAAAAGGAGGTCCAAAATGAAAAATAATATTAGTATTGTCATGTTGATTCTTGGGATAATCGGTACACTTGGGGGAGGCTTTTGGGCATACTACGTGAAATATCATACCGCAGTTGTATTTATTGCCCCGAGAGATCGCGCAATGATTCCAGGTTTAGTTATTTGTGTAATAGGTATAATAGTCCTAATAATTGGAATAAGAAAATATAGAAAAAGTGATTGTAACGAAGATAGCAACAAGTAATTTTCATAATAGTATTAACCTAGTTAGGCATAACCCTGTCGTTCTACCCGGCCCGCGATGGCTTCGCCGCGCAGGCCGGCAAACTTTTCGATGGGCTTCAAACTCATAAAATGATTATAACTACAAGAACAAAGGTCGAATAATGAAAAGCAAAATTATGAAATTTATTATCTTAAATGTTTTATTAACTTTATTATCAGGCTGTATCTCATTTAAAACATATAAACTTGTAAATGACGGAAATTTTGTAAATAACAGCTTCCAGAGCAGCACAATACCATTTACCCTGAAAGGCGATCACATAATTATAAAAGCCAGAATAAATAATTCGAAAGAGTATTTATTCTTCCTTGATACCGGTGCCTTAACCATGGTCAGCCAGAAAGTGGCATTGGAACTTAAACTACAAAAAGAAGTAGATTTTGATGTAACGGGAACAAGCGGAGATACTAAATCAATCGATTTAATTAAACTGAATAAAATTGCTCTCGGGAATATGGAGGTCATGAACTGTTCTGCCATGGTCAATGATCTCCCTGCTGTATTGCCAAATAATTACGCAGGATTACTGGGCTCCAACTTTCTGCGGCATTTCATAGTTACCATTGATTATAAAAATAAAAATATAACTTTATCACGAAAAGATAATATATCCATCATTGACAATGCTGGTATAAAGCTTCCATTTAAAACAAATATGAGATGGGGGTTTGCTCCCGAAATTAAATGTAATATTGACGGCACTATAAAAAACTCTGCTTTAATAGACACAGGTTCTTCTAAATTTTTATCTTTACCTCTTTCAATGTTAAAAACAACTCATCTATTTCAAAGAGGTGGATTGATAAATTCAAAGGGCGGTATGTCCGGCGGAGTATTTGGAATGGATAAAGAAAGCTTTATCTTTAGAATTGATGAATTGAAAATTGGGGGGGCAACATTTAACAATATCCCCGCAGAGTCATATTCAGCGGATATGGGACCCATTCTACTCGGAAATAAATTCCTGGAAAAATTTCTGGTCATTCTTGATTACCCTGCAGAAGAAATGACTCTCATACCAAACGGAATGCCCTTTGAGACAAATATAACTTCCTACGGAATGTCTATCTTTAAAGTAGCTGAAAAAACAATAGTCACCGGAATCTGGAATAATTCCAGTGCCGACAGGGCAGGGATACAACCCGGAAATGAAGTTTTTATGATCAATGGCATTGATGTGGGAACGCTTTCATTATATGAGATAAGGGACATAATAATGGATGAGGATGCAAAGCCAATAGAGGTCGAATTTACAAATGACAAAGGGCGGCAAAAATCTACTCTGCATAAAGATGAACTGCTTCCTGCATTATAACAGTAAAATGCCCAACCAGCTAATAAACCGGAAAGTGAATGCAGGCGAAGATTGTACATCACTTAAAAGCAGGGGAAATTATGCGAGATCATTGTTTTAACCTTTTCAACATAAAATCAATTAAAATTATCAGCTTTTTCTTATTCCTATTTACAATTTTGTGGTCCAACAGCGCACTCGCAGAATGGAAAAAGGGGCGTTTTTGGTATTTTATTGAAAATATAGAAGTTGAAGATCCTAAGAAGACAGAGATCCTTCTCTGGGTTGCAATGCCAATGAATCATATAGGCCAAGAGGCAATTATTGAGACCATTCATCCAGCTCCTGTTGAGATTATAGAAGATCCCTTAGCCGGAAATCGAGTTGTTTTTTGGAGAATTACAGAAATAAAGGATGTAACAGAGCTTCATTTCTATGCGGATTTCAAAGTTAATCCCAGTGAGGTCAATACAGATGTTGATCCTCAGAAAGTACAACCCTATGACTTAAAATCAAAAGAATATGTTTACTTTACACGTTCCGAGCCGGGCATGAATATAACGCGCGAGATAAAGGAAAAGGCTTTTGATATTGTGAAACAGGAAAGTAATCCGTATTTACAGGCAAAAAGAATATTTGACTGGGTTATTGCCAATATGACCTATCAGCAAACCGCTGACGAGTCTCAAAGTTTAAAAACAAATTATGAGAAATTAAAAGGCGATTGTGGATCATTCAGTCGGGTGTTTGTCGCATTATGCAGGGCTCTTGGTATACCAGCCCGAAGTGTGACATGCAGATGGTTTACAGAGAGCGGACATGTGTGGGCCGAAATACTTATACCTCCTTATGGTTGGATCCCCGTTGACACTTCTGCAGCTTATTTTATGGTTCCGGGGGCTAATAGACTGGATGAAGAATCACTTGCATTCACAAAAAACATTGGCATACCCCGAATAGATCCTCAGTACCTTTTTGGAAACCTGTATCCCAACAGGTTAATAGTAAGTATCGGAAATTATTTTGTGATGGAATCAAAAAAAACAGGGATTAAAGAAATATTCCGATCATTACAACCAGGCGGTTCAAAGGCTATTCCACCTGCAATAAAACTGAAAGGGATCTCAAGAAAAGTTGTCCATGGAGGTTTTTACATGTTTGGTGAGGATAGAGATGATGTAAGTCTGGCAAAGAAGAAAGCTTACAGAGAACTGTCTACTGAGTATTTTTCTGCTGGTCTGATGGATAAAGCTGAGATTGCCCTACTTGAAAGAATAGAGGAAGATCCCGATGATCCTGCCAATTTTTTCTATCTAGGGCAAGTATATATGGAAAAGAAAATAACTAAGAAAGCTATTAAGGCTTTCGAAAAGGGCCTTGCGGTTTCTGGGGAAGATTCTAAAGTGGTGATTAATATCTGGATACGCAATCTTCTTGGTAACTGCTATGATCTTCAGGGACAACGCAAAAAAGCATTGCTTGAATATAAAACAGTAATAGAATCAGGGATTGATGTTCAGGGGTCTATTGAACACGCGAAAAAATACATAGAAAAACCTTACAGTGAACAGGATGAATGAAAGGTTTATAACCTCGGCATTCAGTGGAACGTATAAAGCGTGCGTCCACTGATGCAGGGCGTTATGAAAGCGATGAATATGAATAAAATAATAATTCTATTAATTGCACTCCTTTGTATATTAGCATGCGCTCCACCTCCCACGGCAAAGGAGCTAGCAAAAAAATATAAAGATAAAGTAGGTATTTATAATGAGCTTAAGCGAATGATAATCCAAGATACTGGAGATTTAGAATGCTTTACTGTTGGCACGGATAATATTGGAGATTATTGGGAATCCAGTGGAAAATGGGCACATCGCAATGATTATCAAACCAAACTGGAGCTTTCGGAAGTACTAAAAGCTGTAAACCTTACACATGAAAGGTATAATAAATATATAAACCTATTTAATAAATCAGGAGCGGAACGTATCGGCTATTGCCCTAACTCGGAGCGATGGGGTAATTGGTGTAGGATTATGATATATAGGTCTGGAATAGCAGTTTCTGGTTGCCTTGGAACTATCCAATATTTTCAAAGAAATCCGCCTGAACCATATGGTCATAGAGAACAACGTGAAGATTTTAGGGAGATAACCCCATTACCTGATGGTTGGTACGTAATGGTAGAGTGTAATTAATTTTCATAACAAAAAGTTCAAGGGGACCTAGCTACTATCTTGCCGAGCGGAGCAGCGTCAATATCAATAAGCATTTTAGGCGTGTGATGTTGGTTGCCATTAAACCGCTAGGCTCCTTAACTTCGCCGTTATAAATCCGGGGATGAAAATGTCTTCTTTGCAATATATAAATTCAAAACTCTCAGATGCTATTTATACCCTTACAACGCATGAA
>JAFGOZ010000705.1 GCA_016926235.1 Bacteroidales bacterium
CTTTGTGCGTGGGGTGCTTTTTTGTTTTTTTGTCATTTAATCGGAATGTTGTCTCGGTTTGCGGGTGTTGTCACCTTGCGCCTAAACAGCACAAATAAACACTGGCCGGTTTTTCATTGTTACAATTTTTCTAAATATACGAAATTTCTCTTTCATGTTATTTATTATCTTATGAAACGCTTGGCCGGCTTGGGTTTATTTGATGTTATGGGCTGGGCATTTTTCATTTTTAACCGGTTACCTGACTATAAAAAATCAATTTTTGTTTGGGATGGCAGTTATCGTGTGTTGGGGCGTGAAGGGTTTGAAGGCTCTTCCCGATTTTGGATTGTGTGATTGCTTGTGCGAAAAATCGGGATGTGCCTGAAAACGAAGGGAAGGATAGTGTGTTGGGCTTTTTACCTGTTCATATTTTTTTCATTTTTTGTTCTATTTGGTTCATTTTTTGTTCTATGTATTAAAGGTAATATCCTATCGTTACCGAACGAAAGGCTATCTGCTACAGTTAAAGTCCTATGCTATTTAAAAGAACACCTATCTAATGAATACCTAATCCTAATCATAAATATGATTTTTCATGATTAAAAGTAATAAAAAAAAAGAAGGACTATTTACTTTCTGAAAGAAATAGCCCTTCATATTTTAAAATTATTGCTTTTCAAATAATCTTACCTCAACAGATTTTGAAGTAATAACCTGAATTGTATAAATACCTTGAATAAGATCAGAACAATCTATTGAAGTATGGGTGTTTGTGCAATTAAGATCCTTCAATACTATTCCGTTTAAACCCACGATTCTAATTTGCGTGTTTTCTTCAGGAAGATCAAGATTTAGTACATCGCAAACAGGATTAGGATAAATTAATACTATCATTGATCCTACATCATCTTTGGTCTCTTCAACAAAAGCTTCCTCATTTGTTGTTGCGCTTTTCAAACCAGAATTTGAATAAACTGAAAGTTGAAAATTCCCAGTGGCGCCATTATAACCATCAACTACAAAATAGTAATATCCCGGTGATAATGTTATCCCAAATAAACCAGCTGAATAATCGCTATAGTAACAATTCATATTATCATCGTTATATGCTCCAGTACGGCTCTTATCAGCTTTAAAAATCTCCAGCTTAGTATCATAATCTGTTACACTTGCACATGTCGTTGCATCAATCGTAATGGTTGATGGAATATATACCAAATAGGACTTATCTTTTCCGTCATCTCCCTGAACATCCCAATCATTTGATTCAGAGGTTGTGTTTCCCAAAACTGTAAATGGAATATTGTAGACTGGTTCATCGAAATAGTATTCAATACTAAGTCTGGGATGTAATGAACTATTTGTGTGGTCTGACGATGCAAAAGTCATTCTTGCATATTTAGTTTCATCAAACAGTTCCATCATAAAACCATGACTTGCATCAGGATACTTAATCATGTCTTCAACTAACCTTGAAACATCAAAATTAAGATAGCTTTCGGTATATGTTTCAGAAACAGGCATATATTCAGCATGCAGATTCGTTGTTTGTGGTTCCGTTGAATAAGTCACTGTATTTTCGTCCCATTCTTGAACAATACGTTTAAGGGTACATGCATTGGATTTATAACCTGAATTATTTGTACTAAGATTAGACATTTGTTTATATGCATCACTTGGTTGTGGATCATTTGCATAAAGAGACAAATATGCGGATTTAATTAATGTACTGGCCACCGGATACATTGATAAATCAAATTGAAACACACTTTTTGTATTCGTACGATAACCAGATGAGGTCCATTCTTCTGCTTTTATCATAGGATACGTTCCATAATTATAGTCCTTCACATAACCATACCCGGGTCTTAAACTCATAGCAAGCATTGCATCTTTAGTTGCGGTATGTGTTGAAACAGTAACAGGTGATGGGGGTGTATAGTTACTGTATACAGAAATATCATCAAAAGAGAACCCATCAGAAGGAATTGTATAATTGTCATATTGTGCAAACCGTACAATGCAGTTTTTAGTTAAATCCATACTATTTTGATCAGCAACGGATGATAAGTCAATTTTATGTTTTGTCCACATCTGATTGGTATAATTTGGTCCTCTTAGGTCATATACTTTGATAAAACTTGATCCGCCATCATTTGAAAACCATATTCCATCAACTGCTGAATGATACTCATCACCATAATCTTTCCACCAAAATTCAAGAAAAACATCTTTTTCATTTTGCAAGTTCAATCTTAGGTCTGCAAAGTTTGAAGCATAAGTGCCATTGCTAAATGTTGCCATTGTTAAGCATTTGCTGCCGGAATGGGGAGTTAATGCATAACCGTTCCATGAAGTATTCATTGTTCTCAATCCATTATCATTGGATGGTTCACTTGTCCAATAATTGTCAAAATTATTTTCAAATCCTGTAGAATATGGAAGTGCTGCATATTGAGCAAATGTAACAGTGTTTGAATAATTGCTTTCTCCATATTCATTTATACCTGTTACAGAGATGGTGGTATGTTTATTAATATCAGTAAGAGAGAAAGTATTTTTCGCACCTATACTAATCGGAGAACGTCCTTCAAGAGCTTCATATCCGGAAGCATCTGAAAATGGTGGGAAAGCTGATAATCCGTAATAAACTTTATATGAAGTAGCTCCACCTGAAGAAAAGCTAAATGTCATTGTTCGTTCATCACTATCCAAAAGGGTTAGTACCGGTTTATTTGGTTTGTAGTTAACTGTAATATAAACTTCGTCACTGGTATTTACATAGCCAGTATTGTCAAGAGTCTGAACTATAATTTTACCATTTATTGTACCATCTTCATTTCTCTCCCAATCGTAGTCAGGAATATTTGTAGGAGCTGTTGCTTTCCATTGGCTACTTGATTTGCATGCAGTTGGCCAACTGTCATAACCCTGTGTTGTAGCTACCATATATTCATAAGTTCCTGACTTATGATATAGTTCAATTTTCCAATTAAATGTTAGGGCAAAGGTATTGCAATAGTACGAGCTAAACTCAGCATAAAAATTAATATTGTCTCCAGGAGAAAAGTTATACGTGTTAGGCTGCATAATATCAGAAGACATTGGAGGGAAAGGTGTATTTGCAGGGGGATCTGATATATATAAATCATCATATGGCCCAACAACTATTGGATCACAACTGAAATCATAACCACTCTTTATAGTATGTCCGTAAAGTTTTACTACTGTTACAGACTTTAAAGCCATAATTTGACCTGACGATGGGTGTACTAAGTCTGCTCCCCAATCCATCCAGCGAGTAGTTGTTGACCATGTATCATTTAAAGCTATTTGTTCTGTACCATCAGTTTTAATCCTATAACCTTTTCCTGTACAAGTATGGCCATAATAATGGACCAGAACAGGCCTGCCTTGATTTATTTCAGTTTGAAAATCAAAAAATGAAAATCCATCAGTATGTTCATTATCAGTTTGTTGGTTATAACACCATTTAAATTGTCCATCATACATGTCAACTGAATAGCCTGTTCCATCTTCCATAAATAGTTTTAAACCATGAGCTCCGTCACGATATCTAGAAGTACCGGTATTACTTTCACTACCAAAATAATCAAATAGTTTACTTCCATCATCATTAGCAAAAATTGCAGTGGCTCCATCCGGGTTATTCCAATAGTCTTGACTGGACCCCATGAAATCTCCAACACAATGATCCCTGCCCGTTTCATAATCCATTGAAAAATCATGCGGTGGATTACCCCCAGACCAAGGATCTGGATCATCTCCGGAATTATTTGGAAAGACAAAAAAGTCATCAACAAAACCATCAACCGTTCTACCATCATATCCATTTTTTGAGCCAGAGATCGAGTTTAGATAGTTTGGTATATATCCTCCTGAAACAGTAAAGTTATTTTCTTTCCATCCACTATTTTTTAAAGGTGCCACACCACCGTTTATGCCTCCTCTATAAAGGCAGCCAAAACCATTTCTGTCATAGTAAGCAACCAACATAGCAGCTGATGTATTCGCACAACCATATGACCATAAATAAGCTGGCACCTCCAAAACAACGTTTTCTACTGTTGTCGCTTTTGATTCTGTATAGGTATAACCAATTGGTGGAGGAATGCTATTTTGGACTTGCATAATTATATTTTGTCCAATAACCATATTACAAAATGTAATAAGTATAATGCTAATAAAAGTTTTTTGTTTCATGATGTTAATTTGTTTGATAAGTTCCAATAAATAATATTAATTCTTCTTTATTATAATTTATAGTAAATAAAAATGGATGGTCAGCTTTGAACTGTTTGATTAGTTCTTGTCCAACAAAATTTGAAGATTCTTGAGACATTATTACTAGAGTACTTGCAGCAGCTTCAGTATTTTTTTCATTCACATCAATAAATGATTTATGCTTTAATTTGTCCAATTGGACTTGCATGGATTCCGTAAGATATGAAAAGTCAGCTCTTGATGAAAATGCATTGTTAATACCCATTTCTTTTAGAACATTGTTTAAATCATATGATTTATCTAATTCAAACTTTGGTATTGATAATTTAACTCTACATTGTTCCAATTCCTTATTCCACTTAACCCAATTTTTAAGAGTAAATTCATTTATTAATTCTAATAAACCGTCATTCTCTTTAGGCAAATAAATGAACATGCTAAATTGGTGTCTATGATAAGGGATTTCAACAACCTGAAATAATTCATTTTCGAAATACTTGAAATTATTAGTTTGATTCATAAACAATGCTGAATCCTTTTCAATACCATTATTATAAAAGACATCTTTCTTCGTATTAACCTCATCAAATTCATAATTCCACTTGCTTTTAAAATATATTGCACTTGTTATTGCCATACAGGAAGAATTATTTAAATCCCCCTGATTCATCACATTGGTAATTCTGTTGTTTGTATGAGACATTACCCAATTATTAATTCTATTAACAGAATAAACTTTGTCACTAAAGTCCAAATTTTCAACTGTAGAATTTATATAAGTTTTAGCTGCATATAAATAATCGTCAAGAATAGGAATCTCCTTTTTAACCCACAAAGCATTTGCCATATTCAATTCAATATCAGAGTCATTACTTTTTCCTAAATCGTCAGATAAATTCTTGAATTTTTTAAAGATTGTAGTGTCATCAGGGTTTAGCTTAAGTACTTCAGCTATTTCTTCTTTTGTACTACCTGCGGCTCCTGCATAAGCAAGAATTAAGGAATTAAAAATACAATAAGGTGAAATAAAAGTATTTTGTAAATTTGTGTCTATTGCCATACTACTGAACAAATCAATAGAAAATGAATTGAAGCTATTTAATAAATTATCGCTTGTTATTGACAAGTTCTTATTATTATCTGTGTGGGTTTCATTCGTGGCAGTAACAGTTATTTCTTTTTCAGAACATTGAAAAAGAAAAACGATTAGATAAAAAACAATGCATAAATTATTCATAATTATTTCACTTTGAGTTTTGCTTTAGATTTAAGTCCAGAATTATCCTCAGTGTAAACCTCAATATTATATGCGTTTACATCTGATTTGCCAATCTTAATATACATCTTTTTATCCCTTTTTTGGACTCTAATCGGGTTACTCAAATCAATATCTTCTGATATAAGAAGATCCCTTTTATTTCCTCTTTTGATCTGAATACTTTTTATGTCGCTCATGTCTTTTAAATCAAAGACACAATAAACCAAAAAAGTCGAGTCCAGTTGAGGACTAACCTCGCCTGTAAATTGAAATTCTAACTGATATTCCTTTTCCAGGACTTTATCAGCGTTCTTTTGAGCAGTTAAATTATTAACTGCTAAAAGACAA
>JAFGOZ010000706.1 GCA_016926235.1 Bacteroidales bacterium
CCACACCTATTCCCTGGTTTCGGGTACGGGAAGCGCAGACAATGCAAGCTTTAATATAAGCGGCAACCAGCTTCGAACCTCAGCTTCGTTTAATTACGAGATAAAATCCAGTTATTCAATCCGTGTGCAAAGCTTTGATGGAATATGTGCATATGCCAAACAATTTGAAATTAGCATAAATGATGTGATAGAAACAGCGAGTTTTTCAATTAATCCTGTTGATAATGCCACTATCCTTGAAAACAAGGCATACACCAGCGAAACTCCTTCTATCACCGGAACACCAATCGGTAATATCACCTATTCAATTGAGGGAGCTGATGCAAATGACTTTACAGTAAATACAAGCACTGGCGTAGTTAGTATGGAAGCCCGTGATTATGAAACACCTCAGGATGCAAATATGGACAATATATACGAAGTGGTATTAAGAGCAACAGATGATGATGGAAATAACACCACAGAAGATTGGACAGTGACCGTTACCCAATCGAATGATATTTTGGATTTCTGTCCAACTGATCAGGCAGCAGATGATTGCAATAACAATACTATCATCGATATTCCTTTTAATTACCTGGAACTTGGTGAATATTCCCTTATTATTAATAATATTAAAGGTAAAAGGTACATTGATCCTGCAGCGGGGAATATACAATATAAGTTCTGTGCACCAAATAATGTGTTATGCGGCACAAGTACATCAAATGACGGGGAATTTCACTTATGTATAAAAAGTCAATCGGGTTCATTTATCGGGGTAAATAAAATAAGTTTTGTCATTAACAACAACTCAAACGGGTCAATTTCAATTAAAACATACCAGGGAGAAAGTATATCAACTATTTCACTTGGGGGTACAGGAACAGGAATTACATATACCTTTGAAAACTATATAACTCCGTTTGATAGTTTTGCTATAATCTCAAAATATAACGAAGCTATTAATGATGAATCCGAGTTTTTTATCCTGGATTCTGTTTTCATTGATGAATTGCCTTATGTTAGTGTTCCTTCAGATCTCGCAGCTTCGATTTATTCTTCGACAGAAGTAGAACTAACATGGACAGATAACTCGGACAATGAAAGTTATTTTGAAATTGAAAGGAAAGAAACCTATTGTCCAACCTGCGATTATGAATTTATAAGTAATGCAATGGAAAATACTACTTCAATAATACTTGGTCAATCACAGGATGTATCATATACTTACCGGATAAGGGCTTTCTCAGATGAGATTAACCAATATTCAAATTATTCAGATGAAGCTGAAATAAATATAGAAACACAGCTATTATATGTAGGTATTGATAAAGATGCACTTCTTTACAACTATGACAGGCCGGGTTATGAATACGTAGCCAATACAAATTACGGTACATATACCCAATTTAAAGCATGGACATGGACTTCAAACACATATTATACATATATGCGAAGTGTTTTAGACTTTGATCTGTCTTCTATACCAGATGGCTCAGTTATTACCGGAGCTACATTGTATCTCTTTGGACTTGATCATTTAAACTATACAATAACCGGAAATACAGCATATAAATCCAATGAATGCTGGTTACAAAGAATCACAACGCCATGGGAAGAAAATACGGTTACATGGAATTCACAACCTTCTGTAACTACACATAATCAAACTACAGTAGCAAACTCTGTCACCACCACACAGGATTATGAAGTGGATGTGACCTACCTTTTGCAGGATATGGTTGATGACAGGGATAACAGCCATGGCTTGATGCTTATTCTAAAATCTGAACAAAAGTATACACGTATGGTTTTTGCTTCCAGCGATTATACCACTCCCGCGAAACATCCGGCACTTGAAGTTTCATATATACAATTGACAGGTTCAGCACCTGAAAAGGCAGATATTCATATTAACACAGGATCAAAAGAAATTACAGAGGTTGCTGATAAATATGTGGATGGAAATATTGTTTTTGGAAATTTAAAAATCTATCCAAATCCTACTACCGGGACATTTACAATAGAAATGAATAATGTAATGGAAGGTAGTTTATCTATAAAAGTAAATGACCTATCAGGCCGGCTGGTAGAATCAAGGGTAATAGAAAAAAATCAGCCGTTTCTGTCTGAACAAATTAAAATTCTACATGAAGGTTTGTATATTGTGACTCTTCAACTGGGGCAAAACATTTTAACAAGGAAAGTTTTGGTGGAATAATATTTCTTCACAAAATTAACTAATGTGTGGGTCGGAATGTAATCTTACATATCCGGCCCGCACCCTTTATTTTACCGCCTACACACAGCCCTTTAATTCCCTGAAGGGACCTCTCGCACAATTCATATAATTAGTTCATGATTTTGTTATTACGAAATTTCATTCTTTACTCTAATCGTGCGTCAGCTTGCCCCTTCAGACAGGGGCTGCGATGGAATTAATATCCATTTTATATTAACCTTACAAACCCTTCCCGCTGCCCTTTAATTACTCCTTCCAGTCGTGAGCTCCCTCCGGTCGGTTCCCTAAAGGGACCTTACCCGCAATTCATAAAATTAGTCCATGATTTTGTTATTCCTAAATTCTATTCTTTTCGTAAACTGTGTGTCAGATTGCCCCTTCAGGGGTCAGGGGCTGCGATGGCATTAATACTACAATAATTTCTTAATTCTCTCTATAACACTATCTAAATCCTGAAAAACCTCTTCATTCCTAAAACGAATAATTGTTATCCCCAATCTCTCCATTTCTGCTTCCCGGCCTTCATCATATTCCTTCTGATTCTCATGAATCTTACCATCTATTTCTATTACTAGTTTGTGTCTATGGCAATAAAAATCAGCAATAAACCTTCCTATAGGATGTTGTGGTTTAAATCTTACACCTAACTGTTTTTTCCTGAGTTTCTCCCATACCAACTTTTCTGCACTTGTCATATTTAATCTTAGCCATTCAGCTGATTCAAAAATATCAGGATCAGCATTGTAAAACATGGTTCTATTTATTGTTCTTTTTATCATTATGTAAATTTAGTGTTACAATTTTAATAAAAAACAAATTCTTTCTTTGCAAACCCCGCCCGCTGCCCTTTTATTCCCTAAAGGGACCCAACCCACTGCTCATTAAATCAATTTCGGAATATTCAAATATTACTTAAACCGTGCGATGGCTTGCCCCTTTAGGGGTCAGGGGCTGCGATGGCATTAATAACTATTTCACATTAACCTAAAAATCCTTCGCTCTGCCCTTCAGTTACTCCTTCCAGTCGTGAGCTCCCTCCGGTCGGTTCCCCAAAGGGACCTTACCCGCAATTCATATAATTAGTTCATGATTTTGTTATTACGAATTTTTATTCTTTACGCTAATCGTGCGCCAGCTTGCCCCTTCAGGGGTCAGGGGCTGCGATGGCCGTTATAAGATTTTTAAATTCTTCTAAGAAATATTTCATACTTGCTCCCCAACCGCACAGCCCTTTGATTACCCCTTCCAGTCGTGAGCTCCCTCCGGTCGGTTCCCTGAAGGGACCCTACCCACTGCTTTACAAGAAAAAGCCAACCATATCTTAAGACAAAGGAATCAAAGACCGGTTAGCAGAGACCTGTCATTTCGCAGAAACTAAAGTCCCCTTCAGGGGATTTAGGGGCGCCTCAAAAAAAAACTTGCATCATATCCAAACTTTTCAGAAATTGTGCTAAAATTCAAAAAAACCCATGTTAAAACCTAAAACCCATAAAAATGAGAAAACGAAATTTTACCCTTCGCATGGCGCTTCTCTCTGCTGCCATGACCATTCTTTTTATTAACCCGATTTTTTCACAACAAGACATACTTGATGTAGGTACTTTAATGCTGATTAAAGACGATTGCTTAACGGATGATCCTTTATTAATACCATTTAATTTCGATGCATCTGGTACAGATTCAATTCTTGTTATTAGTAACTTTAGTGGTTATAGAAATTACAACACCCTTGTTACAGATAAGCAATATAAATTTTGTGCTCCAAACTGGGACATGTGTAGTGCATCCGGTAGCTCTAATGGCGAATTCCACCTCCGCTTTACCGACAACCTGGGAAATCCGATTAATGATATGTATAGGGTAACTTTTATAATAAAAACAAATA
>JAFGOZ010000089.1 GCA_016926235.1 Bacteroidales bacterium
AAATTTGATTGATTGTGAAAATACTAAATCTTTATGCCGGACTTGGGGGAAACAGAAAATTGTGGAAAGGGCATTCCGTAACTGCAATTGAATGGAATCCTGAGATTGCATCATTCTATGCAAAGCAATTTCCTGACGATATTGTGATAGTTGAAGATGCTCATCAATTCTTACTTGAGCATGTTAATGAATATGATTTCATTTGGAGTTCAATAGAATGTCCTTCACACAGCCGGGCAAGATATTGGGCATCTAAAGGTGGGAGATACAAACCTGTGTATCCTGATATGAAACTGTATGAGGAAATAATATTTCTTCAGCATTTCTGCAAGGGGAAATGGGTTGTTGAAAATACAAAGCCTTACTATAAACCACTTATTACTCCTACCGTAATTATTGAACGTCACTGTTTATGGTCCAACTTTAGTATTCCAAGAATTAAAGTCAGTAAAAACAAAGTGTTTGATGGCACATCATCTGTATGGCAGGAAGAAACCGGATTTGATTTAAGTGAATTTAACTTTGGGGTAAGAAAGGACAAGCTATTCCGAAATTGTGTAAATCCTGTAATAGGATTGCATGTACTTAACTGTGCTTTGAGTTCAAACAAATTAAATAGATTATTCAAATAATGGACATTTATTATTTAGTCGCTAGGTTGTCGAGAGAATCAAAATCTTTACAAAAGAGATCAAGATTTCCCGGATTGCATTTTGAACTATCTTATATCCCATCTATATATAAATGTAAATATCTCAATGCACCTTTATCTGTTGAAGAATTATGTAATTTACATAGAATTTCAAAAGATGAATTGGAAACAATGTTAAAGAATTATCACTATTGCGAAATTCATGATGATTATTTTCCATCATCCAATTTTACACTTGATACTTCTGCAAATGTTTGTGATGATTGTATTATGAAACATATAGAATTACAAAAATATGTACGAAATCAAGCCTTACTTAAAGCTAAAGTATTACAATATAGAGAAAGATTAATTGAATCCCAATTGGAATCACAAGCTTCTAACGCTTTAGGATTTAGAAGAAAAGAATTAAAAGCGTTATATCCAGACTTACTTAAAGCTAAAGTATTACAATTAAAAATAACACAATTAATTAGATCGAAAGTTTAACCCAATTAAAATTTAAAAGTTATGAAAACAAGTAATGACATTCCAAAAGTAAAAAACATTGTTCAATTAAGAGATGATCTCTTACAAGTTTATGAAGGATTAAGAAATCATAAGTTAAGTACAGAAGAAGTAAAACAATCTGCTAATGTTTCAGGTAAAATATTTAGCTCGGCAAAAATTCAAATAGAGTATAATAAAATGATAGGTTCAAAAGATAAAATTCCATTTTTAGAGCCGTAAATACTCAAATAAATGACAATTCTATTGTAACGTATGAACAATTTAAAAACAAACATCAATATGGAGCTTGACGGATGGATTAACAAAATTCATTGTGGAGATGCTTTAGAAATTCTAAAACAACTCCCTGGTGACACAGTAAATTGTGTTATCACGTCACCTCCATATTACTGAGGATGGACTTAGAGATTATGGTACTGCTCAGTGGGAGGGGGGAGACCCAAATTGTGATCACAAACCAAAGTTTAAAAAGAGTGTATCTGCAACCGTAGGTAACGATGTAAAAGATATAGGGAAACTGTATTATCAGGATGTATGCAAGAAATGTGGTGCAATTCGTGTTGATAAGCAGGTGGGAATCGAAAAAACCCCTGAAGAATACGTTCAGAAGCTCGTAGAGGTATTCAATGAGGTCAGAAGGGTACTCACCCCCGACGGAACACTTTTTTTAAATATTGGTGATTCTTATTATGGAAGTGGAAAAGGTCCAACTGGATATAATGGTATAGGAGATCAATCTAAACGTCAAGGATTTTCATCTTTTTCAGATGTTCAATGTGCAACATCTTATGACACTTCCGGCAAAGTATCTGAAGATTATCTAAGTTATGATTATTCTTTTGAAAATCTTTGTGGTGTGTGTCAACAGGCACTCCGCCACAAATCTCACACAGATGACAGGATTTCTCCCATGCTAATTGCTTCACTTTTTTTGTCCAACCACGAGCGTATGGAATTTTTGCACGACCGTTTTCCCACATTGGATTTTTCTCGTCAGGTGAACCGCATTTTAATCGCCATTTCGGATTTTTTGCATTCTCAAGACCTCTCATTCGAGCAGATTCTCTCATTTCAAAAGTCCATGCCCTCCGAATTTTATCGGCAACTTCTGGCTTTGTGCTTGCAGAGGGGTAATTATTCTTCTTGCCTTTTGTGCGGTCGCTCATTAACTTACGATGTTCCTCAGTCCTTTCATAAGTCTTTCGATGAGATAATGCAATATTGGCACATTCATGACATCGCTTTACCCTTCGTCCAACAGGGTTACCACAATCAATACATTGATATGGTTTCTGAGTATTATAACGAAATCTTGTCATACTTTAAGTTAGATATTCAACCACAATGTACCAGCAATAATCGTACCAATTTAAAACCAAAAGACTTGATCGGAATTCC
>JAFGOZ010000707.1 GCA_016926235.1 Bacteroidales bacterium
CGTCTGAATGGGCATGGTTATAGTAAATCAATTCTATTATCTCGTCTCCCTTGTAAAGAGTCATTTTATCAGCAAATGTTATTGACGGCAATGCATAATCAGGATAAGGTTTCTGAACTATACCTGCAGAGCCCTGGAAGTCCAAAGTTGTTAATAAAACTTGTTTCTTTGACATCCTTTGACGTGCATTCTGGTGTGAAACAATGGGAATTTTTTCTTGACCAAAAAAAAGATTACCATTCGTATGATCATAATGATAATGCGTATTTATGATATAAGAGATTGGCTTATTTGTTATTGTTGATAGGAATTCTTTGATTTTATTTGACAGTGGTGACCATTGATCATCAATCAATATTGTTCCATCCTCGCTGATAAAAGCACCAATGTTACCCGCCTCACCATAAGAGAGAATTGCATAATAGCCTTCCTGAATTTTTACAAGTGACTCTTTCAATCCAATAATCTTTGCTGATACAGAATCAATATAGTTTTCATTATCTTTTACTTGCCCTAATAATGAAATACCTATTGTTACAAGAATGACTAAGCCGAAAATACGTTTCATTCTCTTTTAGATTTTAAAGTTTTAAAAAACCTGACTTATTAAACTGGTTTCAAAGTTACACCACCAAAAAGCCGAAGTCAAATTTGTTTTGCCTCAGTAACTCAGAACCTGAATGGCAGGATTTATGATTTTAGTTATATTATTAAAGAGGCAGGCCTTACTCCAGCCATTAATCAGGGGAAAGAGAGGGTAGGTGGTCTGATTGACGCTCTTGAAATAGATTAAAACTCTCCTGTTAAAACAGAAAATTTTATTGCCAAGAAACTATGGAAATATTTCCAGATTGTTTAAATTTGATAGGACAGAATGATCTGTTTAGGTAGAATATATATATATTTAGAGGCGGTACACTCTCATTTACCCCAATCATATGGAGTTCCTTCTAGCACGAGGAGATGCAGCGAGACAATGTGTACCGTCTCTTTTTCTTCGCTTAATAACCATGAAATTTTAAGACAGATCGTTTATTTCATTAAACAACCGGCTTATAAACATATAGATGCTATACGTGTCTTTGACGTATACTGAAATTAGCCACTTTGATACCTTGGTGATATCTGAGTATTACCCAAGGGGATATCGTTGAAAAAACAGTGGTATCGGGGAGGTATCCGGACAATAAATTTCTATGCCTTGCCAGAGGTGGTTTGTATTGCAGACGAATCACATCAAATTTCAATCAAGCGTTGTCATTCTTTAAGTTCTTTCTTGATTAAGACAATTGACCTTTGAGATGGCACATTCTTTTGCTCCACAGCACATGGAGAAATTCATTGAGACATATTTTTTCTACAATAGTAGATGCTGCTTTTTTAAACTTATTTTATAAAGTATTGATTTTAGTTCCCTTAAATCAATCTGAATTTCAGTAAACCAGTATCTAAGTGAACGCCATTTATTGTTTTCCTCATTAGTACAATTTTGTGCAATCATTTTTTTCTCCAACTCGATATATTCTTTTGCTCGCTTTATCAAGTCATCTAATAATATTCTTTCATCCCAGTTTGGGCATAACCATTTTGTTGCATGGTCAAGCATTTTTTGAGTTTCAAAAGACAAAACGTCCTCTCTATTCATTTGATCTACCAACTTGGTAAGGTCAATTAAATACTCTTCTTCTCTTTGTGATTTCATTATTATTATATTAATATACAAAGGTAAGCATAATAAGAATTATCATTTTTGGGACACCCTTTAACTTAGGTTGAGGTTTAGTTTTGATTGGCAAATAAGTACCTTTGATAAATTGACAAAACAATATTAATTAATTATGAATTTAACCAATATTCTTAAAGTACCTCTTGCATTATTAATATCGTTAATGAGTTTCTACACGACAGTAATCGCACAAGTCAGCCTATCGAAACTATTTGAATCGACTTTGCCCTCCATAGTAAAAATTCAGACCTTTGATGCAGACAATGCTCCATTAATGTCAGGAACAGGTTTCTTTATTTCTCTAGATGGTAAAGGAATTAGTAATAGTCATGTTTTTAATAACGCATTTAAAACACAAATTACCACTCCCAGAGGAGAAATTTATCCTATAGACAGTATATGGTTTAGAAATGATTCTTTGGATTTAGTGATTTTTAAAATCAATTATCCTAAAAATAAAACATCACCTTTTCTTAAAATCGCTGGAAATACTCCTGAAATAGGAGAAGAGACTTTCACAATTGGAAATCCAGTAGGTTTAGACTTTACAATCTCAAAAGGAATAATTTCATCAATTAGAAACCATCCTGCTTTTGGTCAAATTATTCAAACAGATGCACCAATTTCAGTTGGGAATAGTGGTAGTCCTCTACTTAATATGGATGGTATGGTCATTGGAGTAGTTACATATACATATACAGAAGGTCAAAATTTAAATTTTGCTTTATCATTAATTAATAGAGACCTTTCAAAAGGTTTTATTAATACGAATTTACCAAGATTCCCTGAAGCTAAGAAATCGATAGGTAAAAAACCCTCTGAAGATGACTTCGGATTGGTGAAAGAGTACCACTGGTTAGGTTGTGAAAATTGGCGATTTTATATTGATTTTCAAAAAGGTATGATTGGGGGTCCAGAATGGCAAATATATAATTCTAAAAAGGATAATAACATTCCGATAGAATCTTATGTAACAGGTGTATATGAAACAATAAATGGAGATTCAAATAATGTTGTCATTGCCACAATGATCGTTTTGGTTGTTGATAAGAATCTTACTTACATTATAACTTTTGGCACCAAATATAGTGAACCATCATCCAAGAGTTGTAAACTCATGATAACGAGAATAACAAATGCAGAACCAATACTTATTTTTGATGATATGGTTGAAAAAAAACGTGTTAATACTTCCGATAATAGGTTTGTTGAAACTACAGGATATTCAAAAGTTTCACTACATATTGAAGATCAAATTATGGTACGTTGGATTAACATAAATGATCAAATTCCTAGCATACCATTTAAAGGTGGTTCTTATTTCGTTAAAGCATATAAAATTGATAAACAAGATAACTAACCCTTTAAACCTCCTTCCAGAAAGTAGTATGAAGTGAGACAAATCCTTTTAACACAAGGAAATGCAATGATACATTGTGTACCGTCTCTTCTTATTTTTAATCTTTCGGGAGTTATTATTCAAGAAAATTTATCAGATCGATTTCCTTCATAATCCTGTCAGTCTCACTCAATGCTACAATTATCTTCTGATAATGCATTATATCATCAAAGGAAAGAGTTCTTCCTTTCCTGTCTTTAAGCCATTTCTGTGCTGGTTGATAACCACCAATCCATAATTCCCATGAAACCTGCGGGATTTTATCGAAATACTGATCACTGTTTATCCACACTTTACTATCGTAATACCAGATCTTACCTACCTCATTTGACCCGCTAACTGGGTATGCAGTAATAATATTGCTTACCAACGGACTCTCAAACAAGTGTATCCGTCGCAACTCACCTCCGTGTTTTACTAATTGCCAAAATGTCTCCTTGTCTATAGGATATGGTATTCGGGGGAAATTTATTTTCAAGAATTCATTATACTTGTTTCTATAAGCTGGAGAATGCAACACGGCATAAATATAATCGAGAACGTCAATTGAGGCAAAACCTTCCTTTATATCTTCCTTTTCAACTGTAAATAATAATTGCATTCTGGCAGAGATGGCTTTTATAATATCATCGTTAAAGTTTGAGATTCGAGATATTCCTTGGTTTGATCCAGATTTTGGAAGGCTAAATGAGTTAATAAATAGTGGGAATATGTAACCTCTTTCTTTTGATCTATTTGAGACGCGACAATCATCAGTTATAAGATTTGAGACTCCCACATGATCCCATTTATTAATTGTAATTTGTCTGCAACTTAATAGTCCAATATTTTTGCCATTTAGAAAATGTTGAAGAACATTCATCAAAGATCTTTCAATAACATAATTGTTGTAAAAGATCCATCTTTCATCAAAAGGTCGATAGGATACTCGTTTGTAATATTGTTCAAGATTAGATTCCCTGTACAAATTATCGCGTGATCTTGAAAGTGAAAATGTCGATGTGTCATGGAGATTATATTTTTTTAAAATTGTGACGTCATCAACACTTTTATCCGCAAATTCATTAATTCTTTCCTTTAATTTATTTATGTTATCATCGATACAAAATTTGTCTCGGGCAGTAACAATACCAACACTTTTTAACAAGAACAATTCATCAATACCAAAACCTTTGAAATATTCCGTTTCTCCTTCATCATTCTTAGGTACAAAAAACAAATATGGTTTTTTAGGTTTTAATTCTTTATTGATTATTTTTTCCAGTGATTTGGTTGTTAGGAAGCAATATTTTATTTCACGTCTTCCAAGAAGTTCATAATGGAAAATTTTACTTAATTCGTTAATTTTTTTCTTACCTGTTTTAATGAATATGTTAATAGAAACACCTTGCATAATGTCAAATATATTTTCATCAGGACTTCCATCAAGTGAGATTTCCTTTTTCTTACTGTTACCATGCAAATCAAGAGCGTAAATTTTATCAAAAGTATTTAGCAAAGACCAACGCATTCCTCTAAAAGTTGTGTTATCCAGGAAGCTGTGATTATTAATAAGAGCTAAAATTCCTTCGCCGTTTTTCTCGATTAGGTATTGACCAAGTCTTATAAATTTGACATAATCATCTTGTAACCAATGCTTTCTTTCTCCAAAATGAACGCCATCAACATATTTGTAGTCCTCAATTAAGTTAGTAATCCAATCACCTTTATTTGTAGAAATCCCACTATAAGGAGGATTACCCAAGACTACCATCACTGGCGTATCTCGTTTAACATGATTTGCTTCATTAGCCTCAGAACTAAGCCAACCGGCAAATAAAGTTCCTGTGTCGGGATGATGTTCTTCAAGACTATTCGTAAGATAGACTCTTAGCCGCTGCTGCTTTTTGGGCACATACCCTGTCTCTTTAAGAAGTAGATCCAGCTTTAGATGCGCCATCGCATACGATGCCATCAGTATTTCAAAGCCATTAAGCCTTGGAATCAGGTGTTCCTCAACATAATTACTCCAAACGCCCTGCTGACCTTCAAACTGCAGATAGATTTGTTTAATTACCTCTGTAAGAAAAGTTCCTGTTCCTGCAGCTGGATCCAGGATCTGAACCCTATGAACCTCTTCCTCCCTTTCGGTTTCTTTTGTTCTGGAGCGCAAGTCAGGCGTCGCTTTGCTTACGTCTTTCACTTTAATCTTCACCTTTGATGTATCAGCCAATCCTTGCTGTAAGCCAAACTCTGATTTTAAGATGTCATCAACAGCTCTTACAATGAAATTAACAACCGGTTCCGGTGTGTAATACACACCCCGGCTTTTACGAAGTTTTGGATCATACTCTGCAAGAAATGTTTCATAAAAATGAATCATGGGATCGTTCTGCTGAGTGCTCTTGCCAAAATCCAGTAAAAGTTCTGCCACGTTTGTTGCCCTGAAAACATCAGCCAGTTCATCAATTATCCATTTTATCCTATCGTCAAGGTCATAACCGGCAATATATTGAAACAGGTTCCTCAGGAATGGATTTGATTTAGGGATAAGTTCTGCTGCTTCAAATCTTGAAAAATCAACCAGCGTAGGGTCATTAAGCCGTGCAGCAAACATGCCATAGGCAATTGTCTGTGCATATATATCAGCGAATCCCTTTTCACTGATATCGTGAATAAGATATTGTTTGAATGAATAATATTGGTTGTGGAGATTAAGATTCTGAGCTTCATTTAACTGATTGCCGGCATCACCAATCGTAAGAGCTTTCTCAATAACATTTGCCATCAACCGAGCCTTCGCAGCCATCATTTTTGAGAGCTTTGATGCTGATTTGATAGTCTGACCAACATGAGTACAAAAGTTCTTAATTATATCTGAGAATGGCGCAAAATATGCAGATCGGGCAATAATTCTGTTCCCCTGAATTTCTCCGATAGTAACTGATGTAACAAAGGAACCATCAAGGAACAGCCGGAACTCCAGATAATCAGTGATAATCAGGTTTGAAAGTGACGTTCTATATCTATCAAATTGTTCCTTAAAATCCTTGCTGTCAAGAGGCTTTCCAATGTCTTTTGCTTCAATATAACCGACTGGAATATTTCTTTTGGTAATTATATAGTCAGGGGCACCGCAGGCTACTCTAGTAGGTTCATTAGTTACCATTACATCGGTCGCAAGACTTTCGACCAAGCTTTGCAAATCACCCCGGTAACTATGTTCAGTTGAAATACCTGTACTGTATCTTGAATTAAGTCTATCTATGTATTCATTGATTGTCATTATGTTCCTGAATGATTACTATCCGATAAAATTAGTTAAATTCTTTGTATGGAGATGTTTGTTAAAGACATATTGAAATCTCATTCCGGACTAAACTGA
>JAFGOZ010000708.1 GCA_016926235.1 Bacteroidales bacterium
GGTGGCACCCATTGACACCATCTGCATGCACGGCAGTCCTTTGTCGCGTTACGACAACCGTAAAATGTGGGAGAAATACGATTACCGCAATTACGGTATTATCGGCGAACCTTACTTTGATGTCGATTTCAGTAAGGTGCTGTATTTAACCGATACCGGACGAAGGTGGGATGGGGAAAAAGTGAGTATTCGGGATAAAGTGATCCAGACTTTAGATCAAAGATCAAAGAATAAAGATCAGAAAGAGGTTGGCAGAAGCTCTATCCCCCTCCGGAGGGGGCAGGGGGAGGATGTAAAAAAGCTTTCATTCCATTCAACCTTCGACATCATCCATGCAGCAAACGCCGGATCATTGCCTCCTCAGCTTATGATCAACGTGCACCCGCAACGGTGGGACAATCGGATGCTGCCCTGGATCAAAGAACTGTTCTGGCAAAGGGTGAAGAATGGGGTGAAGGGGGTGATTGCCCGTTGAAGTGGGTTAGAGCAAACTATTTGAATCGTAATTGATAATCAGGATTTTCCTGCATGATTTGAGCACTTTGAGGGTAGTTTTCAATGAACCATACCATAAAGTCAGTAACATTTATTTTATCCTCAAGCATACTATTACGACGAGATTGAAATTTCTCATTTAAGTTCTGTATTTTAAGCAATTCATCAATTTTCTCAATAACACCATCGTAGTTTCTGAAGTTGAAAACCAGACCATATTTTTCCTGATCTTCGTTGTAGCACCTTTCTATAGAATTCACATATATTGATGGAGTTCCAAGCACTCCGGCTTCTGATGCCATGGTAGCGCCTTCGCCCACATATAGGGTGGCGTAAAACAGTGCGTCATGCATCTTCTCGAAAGGAATATCAATTAAATATTCTTTAAGCTCAGGAATGATATCTTTTTCAGCGGATATGTAGACCTTCATTTTTGTTGAGAGAAACCTTACCAATTCAATTTTATCAAAATATGACATACCTCCCTGCGCCAAATCATGACTTGCAGACCAGGCTACGAATCTTACGATGGCATATTTCTCGTTGTCTTTCACGCCCAATAATGACTTGATTGAAGGATCAGGTGTAAAATAGGCAGGATGCAGATAAACAAGTTCATGATATCCTAAATATCGAATTTGTTTGGTTCCAAGATCGATTGGAAGAATATTAGGAGAAAGAATACTCTTACATACAGGATAATACAAACGAATCTGTTCCATATTTCCTGAATCTTCCAATGAGATATGGGGCTTTCTAAATAGTAAGGCGCAATAACCTGCATACATAGAGCCATGACTTAAGAACAGGTCAGGTTTAAACCGGAGCGAAATTTTAAAAATCTTATAGGTAAAGAACAACAAGCCGATAATTTTATTAACGACTCCTTTTTGTTTTCTTCCAATGCTTTTATATAAAAACCCCGTATTTTTCAGTAATTCTGTTTCTTTTTCACCTACCCTTACTGTGAATAAGAATTGATGACCATTTTTTGCCAACTCAAAGGCCAGACATTTGAAAATGTGCACGTGTGCAGGATGACCAATGTCAATGAGAATTTTCACTTTTTCAGTTGTTTCATTAATGATAGTGCCGAAGCACCTAATTTATACAATAGTTTATTGTTAATTTTTGTGAAACGACCATATTCAACCAATTCGCCTCCGAATTTTCCCTTAAACTCCCTTACACCATAGCTTTCAGCAGGTTTGCCGGCACCCATGAAATCAAAGTATTGAAACCCGTTTTTATAGCCATAGTCAATGGCTGCCCATGTTGCCATTACACTCGGACTAGCCTCTTTGTATTCCTGGTCAAGGCCGGCTATATAAAACTCATAAATAGCTTTTCCAGTTAACATGGGACAAATAATTCCACCCACTATATTATCATTAAAATGAACCAGCAGGTATTTTCCAATTTTAGCTTTATAAAAAGCCTCAAAGAATGCTATGGAGGGTAAGGGCTTTTTTATGCGGGTATCATATAAACTTTTAAGAATAGCATAGAACTTTTTCACATCGGCCATTGAAGCAGCTTCTTTAATAGTTACCCCGTTTTTCAGTGCTTTGCTAATCTGCCGTTTTCTATTTGTGTTCAATTGATTCCAGGCTACTTCGTACGAAGAGCAATTTAGCCTGAAATTTAGGTAAGGTGTATATTTCCAGCCATATTCTGCAAAGGTATTTTTGTAATTACGATAATTATGAAAGTTCCGTGTTTCCAAATAAATAGCATTGCCCTTAAGCCTGAGATTCAGCTCTTTTAATAAAATATGTAATGAGGATTGATCATCTTCAAGCACTAAAGGGCCTCCGTAAATGATGGACCTTCTGGTAAAATAGCCTTTAATTCCTTTCTCTTTTTGCAATGTAGCAACAACTAAAGAACTAAGTTTTCCTGAATCTTCAATGGCGAGGGCAATAGCAGTATAACCCGGAATGGAATTAATAAAAGCATAAAATTCAGCAGTCTGAAACGGAGTTGAAAAATTGCTGTTTAACAGCAACTCGTTCCAGGCACTCCGGGATATTTCACAGTTAACTAAAACATGCATCAGTACTTTCCTTTTTTCTTTTGTTTGCTGATAACTTCGTGATAAACATCAATGATTTTTTTCGCTATAGTTTCCGAATCCAAACCGAGTTCAAGAATCCGGTTCCGGCCCTGCGTGCGTTTGTTAAAGTTAAGTGCCATTTGTATTTTCCCAACTACATCTTTTGGGTCGAATGAAGTAATATAACAACCTTCGGTCTGGCCTATTACCCATTTTATATCGCCCACGTCAGTAGCTACTATGGGACAATTACAGGCCATGGCCTCTTTAATAACATTAGGAGAGCCTTCCCATTTTGAAGTTAGCAGGATAACATCTGAAGCACTTAAATAATGAGGAATAAACTCATTAGGAACATTGTAAATGGTTTTTAATTCAATATCATGTTTATTTAAGATTTGAATAGCTTGAATCGCTAGTTGATGGTTTTTTTCCGCTCTATTTGGTGGAGCCAGAAACAGAACTATTTTCTTATCTTTTGGAAAACGAATAATCTCTTTTGCAGTCATAATTGGAATTGATTGAAATCTGCAAAGATCTACACCATTTGGGATAATATACGCATGAGTAAGCTTTAATTTTGACTTCAGGCTTAGACTTTTAACTATAATTGCTTTCCATCTGTCACTAAGAATAAAGATTTTTGATATCAGGCGGAAAACTAAAGTCATATAAATATCGGATCCCATAAGAGATACCACTAAAGGATATGGGCCAGCAAGGGCAGCTGAGAAAGCACTTAAGCTATAATGTGCATGAATCAGATCAAATTGTCCGGTTTGAAATTTCTTTTTTATTTTACCTATAGATGAAATGTAGCTTAGGAAACCTGGATTTATTAAAAAGTATTCTATTTCAAGCCCATTTTTGGTTAAGGACTGACCTTGATTAAAAACAACATTACCAACGCTGCCGTTACGGCCACTGGAAACAAAAAGAACTCTCATTTCTTAGTTTTCTTCCTTTTTCAAATAGTTGATTATGCTTTCCACGTAAACGAACTCTATGTCAGATTGTTCATCACAAATTCTCCAATTATCTTTACTTTTCTCGAAATAAAAAGATGATTTTTCCAAAGTTGTTGTGCCAAAATACAAGAATTGAAATTCGATTAAATGAAATGTTTTTCCGTCATAGCCAATATCCAATGAAATGTGAGGAACATCAAAATATGTTTTAATACTGTAGGCAAAATCTAATAAACCTGCAGGTAGTTCTTTCCTAAACTCAAACTTCCCACTACCACTTGCTCTAAAATCATTTTCTCGATTACCTCTATATAGAACATAACATTTATTATCATATAACAATACCTTCCAGTCATTATTCAAACCAGGTATAAAATTCTGAACGATGAACTTGTTTCTATAAGTTGATTCTTTAATATATCCCTTATGCTTAATTTCTCTTAATAGTTCTTTTATGTCATGTATTATACTTTTTGAAGCTGAAATAGCTTTTACTGATTTTATTAGTTCAATTTCATTTAATGCTTTGGCAACTCCTTTACTCATAGCTCCATAGGCAGGTTTAATAACCACAGGGTAGATAAATGATGAAAGATTGAGAATAAGCTCTTCATAAGATCCGAAAAATTTTGAGTGAATAGTCTTAATTGGAGTAAACTCGGATATTTCACGTAAACACTCCATGAATACTTTGTTATTGTGAGCTTTTAAGTATTTATATTTTGGTAATACAAATATACCTTTCTGCTCTAATGCAAAGATTATGTCTTCTATATATGCTTTGTACATGCCATAATTATCTTCAGAAGACGTATACAGCACAATTGGACGAGTCTTAAAAACAATATCCAAATCTAATTGAGAGAAATTCACAATTTTGATATTATACTCATGCTCTTGGAATAGTCTCGCCATTTTGACAATATCCATCCCGCTTCTGTATATTTTTGTTTTTTGTTTGGATCCAAAAAATCCCTTATAGTCCGTTAGTAGGAGTATATCTTTCATTTAAGAGAATTAATATAGTAATTTATTGAAAGGGTTTCAAATAGTTTATCCCTTAAAATTGCATCAGTTTTCCATCTATTATTATTTAGAATATCTAGGATGTATTTTTTATTGAAATAGTCTTCATTGATACCAATTGAAAGGAATTTTGATTTATGTCTTTCAAATCCTGAAATAATAGCTAAATTATCAAGATTAGGTGTAGTTAACTTGGGATTAACTTTTTTATTTGCATAAGCTATGGCAATTTTCAATCTACCCAGGCTTGTAAGTAAATCACCTGGAGAATACCCTTTACCTGTAATAAGTGGTAACATTTCAGGAGATATTCTTTTAAGCAGTTCAGCATAAAATAGTTGACCTTTAAAACGTTTTAATGGATTGTGGGTAAAGAAATCATTATTCACTCCTGCTAATTCTGTTTTAAGTAGTTCGATAACAAAGGTTGAATCAATATAGGGATTTATCACATTAACATTGTTACGCATTGGTTGAATAATCTGCATTCCAAAAAATTTCCTGAATACCTCATCAAAGATGTATTTATAAAACCGTTGACTTTCTGTTAAATGAATTACTTTTTCTTTATATTGTTTCAGATCAGCTATTAATGATTCCAATTCATTTTTAAAATTATCTGCATTTAAAAACTTCAAGGAATCTGAGTTGTGTAATTTATTAATCCAAGTATCTCCTTCAATATCTTTAAAATATCCAACTAGAGCTGGTGATGTAAATTGACCTGCAATGTGAGCAGCTCGGAATAATTCACTCCCAAATAAACCCATGATTATTGTTGAGGCTTTTTTTGAGATAAATTCAGAAGCGTAATACCAATGCAATTGAAGGATATTACTATTTGCGGCGCTACTCATTATAACTTCATCAGATAATGTTGCAAATTTGTATAAGTAATCATTTTCATCTAAATATATTGGGATAAAATCCTGATTTATTAATTGAGATTGTTCAATAGGTAGTGAAATATCTACATTGTCATGAGATCCAAATGAATAAGCACTAACTTTCTTATTTAAATATCGTGAAAGTGCTATAAGACTTCTACCATCAAAACCACTTGTGAATGAAATAAAGTCATCATTCTTAATTTTGTTCTTATTTAGGGAAATGAAAAGGTCAACCAAATTACCAATGGATTTTTTATAAGGTATAGGTTTTGATGTGAACTCTTCCTCTATATTGAGAACACATCTAAATTGAATGCTATTAGTTATTTCAACAATGTGATTTGATGGAACTAGTATTATTTCCTTAAAGACGGTATCTTGAAATAAGCTATAGTTAAACAATGCTTTGTCAAGTATAAATCGATTATTAAATTTTAAACTATACTCGTTTTGGAGTTTATCCCTTATTAAATTTATGTCGGAAGCAATAATGGTGAATTTTTCATTGGAAAATAAATATAATGGAGAAAGTCCGAAACTCTCTGAATAGATTTGAATTTTTTCTTTAGAAATAACTACTTGGTATTGTGGGCTATTCCTATCACAGCTTAATCCTATGCTGTAGTTTTTAGTATTATTAATACTATTTATACCTTCCTGCAACGACGATTCAAGGTGCTCTATTTCCCAAGATCCAAAATTATATTGTCCTTGAAAGTTCTTCTCTTTTTCTCTTCTGAATTCATTAAATGTAATTTTCAGTAACATCAAAAACTTTTATTAAATTACTTAATATGAATACTAAATAACCAATGATAATTACTAAAGATTCAGAATGGTTCTATACCTTAATGATAATCCATCCCAAGTATATGGGTTATAATCGAAGACCTTTTCTATCTCATAATAATGTGTTATTATGAATTCTATTGTATTTGTAATATCAGTAATATTGTTCTTACATGAAAACACACCTGATGTACCCCTTAAATAATGCAAAGTCGGGGAGTTTTCATTTTCATAGACTAATAATACTGGTCTATTTATTGCAAAGCATTCAAGTGTTTTACCAGGTACTTGAATTCCATAGGAATTATCAACTAGCAAAATTAAGTGCGAATTGTCATAAACTTTTATTAATTTCTCTTGCGGAATATTTGCGTAGGTATTAATGAAGTTATACTTAAGCCTTTTAAACCATTTTTTTTTATTGCCTCCAAAGATTTCAACAATAATATTACGTTTCAATTTATTGATAGCCTCAAAAACAATTTCAGGATTACGAAAATTCTTATAAAATCCTCCAGCATAGACTATTTTAAAATTCTGTATTATTTGAGCCTTTTCTAAATGGTATTCATAGAATATTTTGTTAATACCTTGTTCAATAACAGATATTTGATTGAAGTCGATAATATTCGAATAGTATTCCTTAATTTTCTCATTAAGTACAACTATTCTATTAAAATATTTCAGATGTTTTTTTTCATAAAGTAAAGCTTTTTTGATTTTTCTATTCTTATTAGTAAACAAAGCATTTGCAGAAAAAGGATCAGAAAGATCGGCAATTATCTGACATTTTGGGTTAAGGATTCTAATTTCAGTGCCTAGTTTAATAAATGAAAAAGGAGTAATACAAACAATAGCAATGCTAAAGCAAGTATTTTCACTTATTTGCTTTATAGCCCTTATATATTGTTTTATGTAAATAACAAAAACATCTGGGAAAAATATATTTGGTAGAATATTATTAAGCGACCTTTTTATGATTTTTTGCAAAGGAAGAAGATGTTTGTTAACGCCTTTAAAAACACTATAATTCTCAGCACCATCTATAGAAAAAACTTTTGAATCAAACGTAAGATGAACAATATGGCAATCTTTAAGTAAAGGTTTGAATAAATTTGAATAACGAACAGCCTGGGCAGAATTTGGGTTAATTAAGCTTGTAATAATAAGCACTTTATTTTCAGTAATTATCTTTGCCAAATTTTCAAATATTGGATTATCAACGTTTATTAAAAAGTAAATTTTTCCAGGTTTGATTATTTTGCAATGTTTTGATGCTTGGCATCATATATTATTAGATTTAATGAACCTGAAAATCGAGAAGGTTTAATAATTGGATTAATACAAGGCAATAAAATTAAGTTAGAAAGGATTTATTTATACTTTTTTGTAAAGAAATATCAGAAAATCTGATTTGTTTTTCACTTAAAAGTCCAAAAAATACACAAAACAAAAATATATAAATTAGCATTGTGTTAGTAAACCAAAAAAAATTGTCAATAAATTGATTTACTAAAAAGGCTAATAATAATCCAAGAATTGCAGAGTTCTTTGTAACATACTTCCCTTTAATTAGATTAGAGATTACACTAAGTAGAAATTTTCCTAAAGAAAAAAAGAACAGAAGAAATCCGATAATACCAACCTTTTGATATATATTAAAAATTACAACATGATCTGCATAATATGAATTCACTCCCAGAAAGTATCCCCAATTAAATAAGCCTTTACCTGTTATAGGCCATGTTTTAAGAGCTTCCAACAATCTTGGCATTTCTTTAACATCACGTCCAGTAGCTGCTAATATTTCGTTTTGTTCAATTAACTCAATAGAACTCCATAGTCTATATATTCCTACAAATGCATCACTATAAACGAAAAATAATACATAAAAAAGCAAAGCTACCACAAGCAAGTAGAAAACCTTTTTCATAAGGTTGATATTCGCAAAAAGTAGAAATACCATTAGAATAATACTCATATCTACTATTGCTTGTCGTTGTCCGCTTAGAAGGGAATATAAAACTGTTGTTGTAATAATAAAGATATAATTTTTGAACTTGAAATACAAACTGAATCCGATTATCATTGAAATATAAACTCCAAAACCAAAATGATTATATAAACCAAAAAACCTAGGATCTTTTAATCCGGAATAATCGATTTCGACAAAGAGTCCGCCTAGTATATCACTATACCCGGTAATTTGTAAAATTTGAAAAATGAAATTTGGAATAATGGTTAATGAAAATACATAACACAGATTCTTGATATTATCAATACTGAAAAAATTCCAGCTTAGGATTTTTATAAACATTATACAAATAATAAGATTTGTCGAGTGAAATAGATACTGATATATAGGTCGTAATTCGCTAAGTTGGGTACTTAATCTGCCAGAATATATCTCATAAAAATCTAAGGCATCCTTATAGTTAGCAAAGGCAAATAGCCCCCCCCATATTAAAATAAAAAAAATAGCGCCTAACAAGTATGTAAAGCTTTTACTTTTATTAACAAGTTTCTTTCTCCAAAAGGTCAGGATGTATAGAAGAATTATCAATATTCCTGAAATGGATATAGGAATAAACTTGCCGAAAGTTTCAGTAAATAGAGGCGTATATGAGAAGGGCAGAGAGAGTATTATGATTTTAACGGATTGTTCTCTTCTCTTAAAATAAAGAAAAACAAACGCTATGAAAAACAACAAGCTGAAAAATATGGCTTTCATTTCAATTTTATGACATTTCTAAAAATGCATGACGAGAATTTATAGATTAATCCCAATATTTTAAACTTTTTTGAAAACTCTTTTAGTTTTAATATTCTCAAAGAACGTTTTAGATGTATAATTTTTTTAGTAATTGTCGAATTGTCTAAGAAAAGGCTATGTTCATTTATTTTGCTTAATAGTAAGATCCTTTTTTCTATTGCATTTGAAGTAATATAGTTTGAGGATAAATTGGTTGAGGTTTTTCTATAAACAGACATCAACTGATTATGAAAGAAAGCTTTGCCTTTTAGTGTGAGCAATAATTGCATGGCATAATCCCCATTACAAATTTCCTGAAACCAATCAGGTAATGGATAAAGCGATTCTTTAGCAAAAACTATACTGGCAGAAGGGATAAACCAATTATTAATAATATCTTCTGCATAATAAGTGCTTTTCTTTAAGTTACGACAAAAATAATAAGGAGCATGTGACCTATCTTCCCAGAAAACTAGTGCGTCATGAAAACATAAAGAATAATCGGGATTAGATTGTAGAAAATCAATCTGAATTTGAAGCTTTAAAGTGTCGATCCAATAATCATCACCTTCACAAAAAGCGATATATTTACCTTTACATTTAGATAATGAATCAACAAGATTTGGTATGGCCCCAATATTTTTGTCTCTACTAATTAGTATTATCTTTCCAGGATACTTAATTTGAAATTCTTTAATAATATTTACAGTGCAATCTGTGCTGCAGTCATCACCTATTACTATTTCGAAGTCAAAGTTGGTCTTTTGATGTAAAAAACTCGATAAAGCTTGGGCAATATATTTTTCATGATTGTATGTAATTGTGCATATTGACACCATTGGGACTTTATTTTAGATATTTTTCACCTATTTGTCTACTTCTGATAATTTTGGCAGGATTCCCATAAGCTATAACATTGCCGGGAATATCTTTGGTAACAAGTGATCCTGATCCGATTACACTATGCTCACCGATTGAAATTCGATCAAATATTGTTACACTTAACGTAATTGCAGTATACTTACCGATTTTAACCTTACCACCTGTAACAGAACCCGCGGATAAACTTGAAAAGTCTTCCATAACAGAGTCGTGTTCCAGAATTGCTCCAGTGGCAAAGAAGCAGAAATCTCCAATAACTACATTAGGACTTATGATACAACCTGCCATCATTACTGTCCCTTTACCAATGGAAGAATTTCTACCAATAATTACTGACGGATGAATTGTTGAAACAAATTCAAATTCAGGAACGATGTTTGTAACAGCATCCTTAACCAGTTTCCGTATCCAATTATCTCCAATGGTAATAATGCCAGCTTCTATTTTGTAGTAAACAATTAAATCTTTTATTTCTTCCTGTCTTCCAATTATTTTGTATCCCATAATTTCAGTTCCAACTGATAAATAAGGATCCGTTATTCCAACTATATTGTATTTTTTCTCTTGCTCTATAATATCTATACAATATCTTACATGAGTTCCTCCGCCAATCAATACAATGTTTTTCATATTTTTCTTCTGAGTATTTTTTCAATCAAAGAAATTACCTCAAAATCTAGATCGGGATATATTGGTAGACAAAGAATACTCTCAGCTATCATGGTGGCATTTACCAAGCCCTCGAGTTTTGAAGATGGTAATTCACGATACATTGAAAAACTGCTGATTAGTGGATAAAAATACCTACGACCAAAAATATTATGCAGTTTAAGTCTATCATACAGATGATCACGAGTTTCGTTATATTCCTCTTTATTCACAAAAATTGGAAGATACGCATAATTAGATAATGTGTCACTAGGTATAGGCAACATGGTGATACCTTTAATTCCCTTGAGAGAATCAGAGTACTTTTCAGTTATTAGTTTTCTTTTTTCAATTGTTTCATTAATATGTTTCAATTGCACGAGTCCCAGAGCTGCCTGCATTTCATTCATTTTAGAATTTATACCGGGAGCCATTACGGTGGTTTCACCTGCAAATCCGAAGTTTTTCAAATAATCGATACGCTTTTTAGTAGAGGCATCATGTGAAATAATAGCCCCTCCCTCCATTGTATTAAATACTTTTGTAGCATGAAAACTTAATACAGAAAGATCGCCGTAACTACATAGGCTTTGATTTTTATAATTAACACCAAAAGTATGTGCAGCATCATATATGACCTTCAGTCCGTAGGTTTCAGAAATTTCTTTTATTTGCTCAACCTTACAAGGGTTTCCATAAACATGAACTGGTAATATTGCAGTTGTCTGTGGCGTAATTGCAGACTCTATTTTTTTTGGGTCAATGGTGCAGTATTCTGGTTCGATATCCACAAAAACGGGCTTAATATTATTCCACCATAAACTGTGGGTTGTGGCTACAAAACTAAAAGGAGTTGTAATTACTTCACCTGTGATTCGCAAAACCTGAAGTGCAGTAACAAGCGCCAATGTGCCATTTGCAAAAAGCGATATATAGGGTACATTCATAAACTGGGCCAATTCTTTTTCCAGTTGCTGGTGAAAAGGACCGTTATTGGTAAGTATTTTATTCGCCCAGATTTCCTCTAAATATGGAATAAACTCATCCAAAGGTGGAAGAAAGGGCTGAGTAACAAATATCTGTTTCGCCATTATATTAAGATTTTCTTAACCAAATGATATGTTGACTTCCAAAATGAGGACTTAAACATTTTAGTATATGATAAGATCATAAACTTAGTTCCAATTTTTACGCTTCTCTTTGAGAAAATATTAAACAGACTTAAATATACATCTTTTAAAATGGATTTGTAATTAGGTAAATTTCTGTACAGATTAAGGATATAAAATACATCTGATATTTGCTCTTCAAAAGATGCTGTTCTAGTTAGATTATTAGGATGTTGTCTATGATAAACAACAAATTTGTCTAAATATCCAATTTGGTGCTTTTCTGCAATTTTAATATTCATATAACGATCTTCAATCAGCTTAATGTTTTCATCGTAATAACCAACTTCATTAAAGATGGATTTTCTAAATATGTAGCTTGGTGCAGGTGGATGTATTTTGAATCTTATTAATTCATTAAACAAATAGCCACTTTTTTGACATTTGTCATTATAGCCAAATTTTTCTGATTTTTCGTTTACATAAATTGTTTTTGCATAACCCATAGCATATTGTGGGTTTGCCTCCATAAAAATTACCTGGTCCTCAACCCTTGTAGGTAACATGTAATCATCTGCTGACATGAATATACAATATTTACCCTTGGTTATTGGAATATATTTGTTTAATGTTTTTGGGAGTCCGATATTCTCTTGCTTAAAGTAAGTAAAATCATCAAGGTTAAAATTACTTTCTATTACATTCTTTGATGAGTTATCATTGGAATTATCAATAACATAAAGTTCAATGTTATTATAAGTTTGTCTTTGAACACTATACAAACATTCTTTAATAAACATATCGTGATTATAACAGATAATCACAACAGAAACTAAAGGCGCGTCTTTATTTTCATTCATTTCTATGAGCTCATTTTTTATCACTTTTCAAATATTTAAGAATAATACTTTTAATATCAATTCTTTTGTCTAATTCAATATATGAATAGTAACATGAAAAGATAATTAAAATACTTCCAATAATATTTCTATAGAGTGTTTGTAAATATTGTGCTCCTATGAAGCAAATCAATGCAATAAAAAATTGTATATAAAAGATCTTAATAAGATCTTGTGAGAATTCAAAATTGTATTTAACCTTAGCAATTATAAACACTTGTAAAAGAAGCAAGATATAGCATATTGTAAATGAAATACCAAGTCCAGTTAATCCCATTAATTTGTAACCAAGGACATTTCCTCCAAGTATATATAAATTAGCTAATAATTCACTCCAAAAGAACAATCTACTATTGCCTTTTGCTAAAAAAATATAACCTATGGCCCAACTAATGGCTTTAAAAAACATGCCCAAGGCCGCCCAGATTATCATGTTTTTAACTAGTACAAAATCATGTGAAAAAAAAGCGATTATTACTATGTCGATGAAAGTGATAAAAATTGCAATAATTGGTGCCAATAAAAGCAAAGCAACTTCAGCTTGTTGATTAATTAACAGATTACTTGCTCTATTATCAATAGAAACCGCAGAAAGTTTTGGAAAATAATCTGTACCCATAGCTGTAAAAATCAAACCAACATATGTATTGATTATTGCAAAACCAGCACTATAAAGACCAATCTGAGCTATTCCGCCATTGTTACTAATGTATATTCGAATTAAGTATGATGCTCCTAGTGATATCAAACTGCTTATACTTAGCATAAACCCCATAGCAAGCATATTTTTGCCTTCAATTATTGTTTTGGCAGCACTTACCTGTACATGCTCAATCTTTACTTTGCTTGAAAAATACCATGAACGAATGAGAAGTATTAATGAAGAAATAATAATTGATGGTACAATTCCATCAAATTTTAACCAATAATACAAAGGAACTGTTACGATAAGGCCAATTAAGCTACCAGTAAGGTTTGCCTTGGCAAGGTATCGTACTTTCTGCATTCCTTGTAATACTGCCAATTGTCCATTGCTTAATTGGTTAAATAAAAGAGTTATCGAAATCCAATAAAAGGCTAGGGTGTATTGGTCATTACCAAAGGTTATACGACTTAACCATGGTGCAAGAATAAAAGTAATTAAAACACCAATGGTGCCAGTAATCCAGATCCACCGACGCAATATGATGATAATTGAAGAAATCCGTTGAATATTACCACTAGCATTTTCTGATGCAACGTTTTTTATAGCACTTGTATTTAGTCCAAGGTTTGTTATTGTGCTAATTAGCGTTGTTGTTGAATTCAGCAGGCCTGTTATACCCATTCCTGTAGGGCCAAGTATTATCGCTACAAACTTTGAACGAATGATAGCTATTACAATATTGAAAACTTGAACTCCACCAAAGATTGATGTAGTCTTTACAATTTGTTTGTATGAAGATTTTTGATAAGACAATTTTGTAAATAGTAATATAAAATAGCGATTATAAATCCCTATTCCAATTAATTGATGTTTTAACTATTTGAGGGACAATTCCAGCAATAAGTACATTATCAGGGAATGTTTTATTTATTATTTTAGAATTACTAGCTACAATACTATTGTCCCCAATTATTGTACCTTTTAAAATGTTATTATTGTTTGCAATCCAAACATGGTCTCCTATTCTTACGTTTTTTTGAAATGATTGTCCTTCTATTTGGTGCCAATCACAATCGCTAATAAAAACACTCCATGCACAGACAAAATCTTTACCTATCTCAATTTTTTGATAAACCATGATAAGCGTATCAGAAGTAATCCCTGATAATGATTCTTTGTCTTTTCCTCCAATATGCAGAAAGGCATTCTTTGCTAAAAATATTCTAACGCCCTGCCCTAGAATAAAATCATTGTCGAGTTGGAAACATGAATTAATTGAAAGATGGATATATACTGCATTATTGCCTCCCATATGAGGAGTAACTTTTAAAACACCCTTAACAATTAATAATGCTGATTTTTCTTTATGAATCCTAAACTTTAGGAAAGGGTCAGTTATTATAATTTTACCTCCGCCAGTATCAATCTTATTGGTATAATATATAGATCTGATTTGACAGATTACCCATTTCGGAATACTAAAAATTCTCATTTACCAAATTTGTTGATATTATCTATAATATAATTCAATTCAGGCTGATTGAGAGTATGACTTATGGGTAAACTTAAAATATTTTGGTGGATGGATTCAGTTATTGGCAAGGACATAGTATTCCATTCTGAAAAGCATTTTTGCTTATGAGGGGGAATTGGGTAATGAATAGAGGTTTGGATAGAATTATCCGACAGGTATTTTTGAAGGTTATCTCTTTGCTCACAGAAAATTACAAACAGATGCCATACATGTGAATTAGTAATTGTAATTTTTTCTTTAGTTCTTGGTAATGTAATATTAGAATTCCTGATATTGTCAAAATAAAACTGAACTATTTCACGTCTTATTTGGTTAACCTCATCTAAACGTGATAATTTTACTCTTAGAATAGCAGCTTGGATTTCGTCAAGGCGTGAATTCACGCCTTTATATAAGTTTTCATACTTTATTCTAGAACCGTAATTGGCTATATTCTGTATAATTTCAGCTAAATCTTCATCGTCTGTAGTAACGGCACCGCCATCCCCCAAGGCGCCCAAGTTTTTACCAGGATAGAAACTATGCCCCGCAGCATCTCCCAAGGATCCAGTTATTTTCTGACCATGCATACAGCCATGTGCTTGGGCGTTATCTTCAATTAACTTGAGATTATACTTATTAACCAGTCGTTCTATTTCCGGGTGCATCGCATCTCGTCCATAAAGATGAACGATCATAATAGCCTTTGTCTTGCAAGTTATTTTTCCTTCAATTAAATATGGATCTATGTTATAAGTATTTATATTCGGTTCAATCAATATTGGTTTTAACCTGTTCTCTGTTATAGCTAGGATGGTTGCAATATAAGTATTTGCGGGAACAATGATTTCATCCCCTTCTTTCATAGTTCCCATTTCAATATAAGCACGTAATATTAAGCGCAATGCATCCAAACCGTTTGCAACTCCAATGCAATGCTTTGTCCCTATATAAGCGGCATATTCTGCTTCAAAAGCCTTTGTTTCTTCGCCTAACAAGTACCAACCAGAATCTAAAACTCGTTTTATTGCCTGAGATATCTCAGGCTCAAAACTATCATTGATTTTTTTTAGATCAAGAAATTTAATCATTGCTCAGTCTTCTTACAAATTTTGCCGGATTACCAAACCACAATTCACATTCTGGAACATCTTTTGTGACAACACTTCCTGCTCCAATAAGTGCCTTTTGCCCTATTTTTGTGCCCCCAAGGATTATTGCTCCGGCGCCAATAGAAACACCATCTTCAATAATTGTCTGTTGAAAAACCTCAGGGTATACTTTTGACTTGGGGTATTTGTCATTGGTAAAAGCGACATTTGGCCCAACAAAGACATTGTTGCCTATTTTAATTCCATCCCAGAGTTGAACACCAGCCTTTATGGTAACATTGTCACCAATTATTACATCGTTTTCGATAAAAACATGACAATTTATATTACAATTCTTTCCTATTCTTGCGTTTGGAAGGACAATTGAAAACTGCCAAATACTTGTGCCCTCTCCAATACTATTTGATTGTACATCGGCAGTAGGATGTATTTTAACCATTGTGTTTATGTTTTTTAAAATCATTCAGGCCTCTTAAATAATCTTTTTCAGAATATTTGGTTGATGCAAGCACTAAACAAATTGCGCCTGATGAAAAATTCATTAATTCTCTCCAGATTCCTGGAACAATGATTAAGCCTATATTAGGCTGATTTAATGCAATTACTTTTTCCTTTCTCCCATCATTCAACAACACATTGAAACTGCCACTTGCGGCAACCAATAACTGGTATAATGCTTTATGTGCATGGCCTCCTCTTTCTGATCCTCCGGGAATATCATATAAGTAGTATATCCTTTTCACATCAAACTGAACAAGTTCATTTTTTTCAATTACGGTAATATTTCCAGCTCTATTGTGAATTTTGCCTAGTTTAATAATTCTGCAATCGTCAATTGATGTTTGGTTAATCATCTTTTCAATAAGGCTTTAAAATCACTAAAACTACGAATGTAATCTTCTTCAGAATATATAGTCGATGCTGTGATAAGCGCTAATGAATTGGTCGAAAAGTTTTCCAATTTTCGCCATATCATTTGTGGCACATATAATCCAAAATAGGATCGATTCAAGGGGAATCGATATTCGGTTTCACCATCATGCAGTATTACATCAAAACTGCCGGAAAGGGCCACAATAAATTCCTGTGTTTGCTTAAAAGCATGGCTTCCCCTGAATTCTCCTCCCGGAACATCATAAATCCAATAAACCCGCTGAATTTTAAAGGGAATGTGGTTTTCTTCTTCAATAAAAGAAAGATTACCACGGGCATCCTCTATTTTTGGTAAATTGATTATGCGAATTTTATCAAATTGTTTCATAGATTACCTTCAAGGTACTTTTATCAAACTGTTAAATTGCAAAAGTATGTAAAAATCAGAAATGTTCACCTACAGCTTCGCCTCCTCGGTCACATTAGGTGGCGAGTACTTTTTTTGAGCGATGTTGGTTTGGGCCATAAGTAGTCATTTTGATTTATTTTGTTTATTTAGTCGTGCAGTCTTTAAGTCGTGCAGTCTGAGAAGTCTTGCAGTCTTGCAGTCTGGGAAGTCGTGCAGTTTGCTAGGTCTGCTGGTCTGCTGGTTTGCCTGCCGTAGCTTCAGCGTAGGCAGGTCAGTGGGAAATGCTGAAAAACCTGGTCGACTGGTAGGTAGTAGTTTGGAAACTACGCCCAGCGAAATGACCATACTATTGTAACCGAAAAAACACCGGCATCACGAATTGCTGTTTGACGGTTTTGCCTTCCTGCATGGCCGGGGTCCGGTTGGGAGAGAAGTCGTGCAGTCTGAATAGTCGTGCAGTCATGCAGTCTTTAAGTCGTGAAGTATGCTGGTCTGTAAAGTCTGCTGGTCTGCTAGTCTTCTGGTTGAAGAGATGCTTTAAACAGTCTGTCTTCATGTTTTGACTTAGTAGACATTATCAAGTA
>JAFGOZ010000709.1 GCA_016926235.1 Bacteroidales bacterium
AGCTGAGGTCAGGAATATCGGTATAGTAGATGTAAATATTATAAGTATTGGATCAGATGTCGGTGGTTTAGTT
This sequence comes from Bacteroidales bacterium, assembly GCA_016926235.1. The sequence continues at coordinate 74 of JAFGOZ010000709.1, forward strand.
GGATTTAATCAGGGTAAAGTTACTAATTGCTATAGTAGAGGAAAAGTCAACGGTTATTATGGTGTTGGAGGATTTGTGGGTGAGAACTTAGGTACAGTTACTGATTGCTACAACAATAGCTCAGTAACTGGTATCTCTGACATCGGTGGGCTGGTTGGTGTGAATATGGGTAAAGTTATTAATAGCTATAGCACAGGAGTTGTTGATGGAGATGATTTTATCGGTGGATTAATAGGGTCATATAGTCTTGGTAGTGTCATAAATAGTGTCTGGGATATGGATACTTCTGGTCTTTCGGAAAGCAATGGGGGAATAGGTTTGACTACAAATGAGATGAGGGATCCTTATATGCTTGGACTGAATGGTTTTGCCAACGATCCAAATTGGATACTGGATGCGGGTAACGACTATCCCAGATTAGCATGGGAAGGATCCGCAGGAGAAATTATACCCAAACCTTCCATAAACTGGCTTGAAGGAAGTGGAATTGCAGAAGATCCATATCTCATTGATAAGGCTGAACAATTGATTCTGTTAGGCAAGGCAAGTATTCTATGTAATGCACATTTCAAACTCTGTACTGATATAAATTTAGATCCAAAGTTACTAGAAATAGATATTTTTGAAAAGGCATTGATTCCGTTTTTTAATGGAATATTCGATGGTAATGGCTATACAGTTTCAAACATAGTAATAGATGGCGGTTATTATTTAGGACTGTTTAGCCGTTTGGAAAATAGTGCTGAAGTCAGAAACCTCGGGATTGAAGATGCAAACGTTGTTAGTTATGAAGGTCATAGTGGCGCTTTGGCGGGACTAAACTTAGGAATAATTAATAATTGCAACGTCACTAGTACGGTCAGTGGCAGTGGATCAAGTGACTATATTGGCGGATTGGTAGGAAGCAATTATGGTATTATTACTAATAGCAACAGTACTTGTGTAGTAAGCGGCAATTGGTATATTGGCGGACTTGTGGGAAACAATGAAGGCAATGTAACAAATTGCTACAGTACTGGTATAGTAAGCGGCAATTGGTATATTGGTGGATTAATAGGTTCTAACATGTTTGATAATGAAGTGATCAATTGCTACAGTACCGGAACAGTCAGTGGTGATCATTACAATGTTGGTGGACTGGTGGGAGGAAATTTAGGTAAAGTATTTCGATGCTATAGCACCAGTACTGCCAGTGGTGGTGAAACGGGTGACTCTATTGGTGGATTAATAGGTTCTAACATGTTTGGTGGCGAAGTGAGCAATTGCTACAGTAGCGGAACTGTCAATGGAGAATATTCTATCGGTGGACTGGTGGGAGAAAATATTGAGGGTAGAGTTAGCAATTGTTACAGCATTGGTAGGGTTAATGGGGAAGATGAGGTCGGTGGACTTATAGGATTAAGTAGTTCTGCTAATTCAACTGGTTGTTTTTGGGATACGTGGACATCTGGTCTGTCTGTTAGTGATGGTGGATTAAGGAGAACTACAGACGAAATGAAAGATATTAATACATATCAAGTAGAAGGCTGGGATTTTTTCTTGGAAGCTAGTGATAATGATCCTAATTGGATTATGAGCTATAATGATTACCCTCATTTAGCGTGGGAATATCCGATCTGGGCAGAAATACCCGATTTGAATGGAATTTCTTTTGAAGAAGCAGTTGATATAATTACAGGTGCAGGTTTTCTATTAGCAGACATCTCGCCCATCTATAGTGAAACTATAATAGACAATTATGTAATAAATCAAATTCCCGAAATTGGTTCAATCGGTTTTATTGGATTTACGAAATTCAATCTTTCTATATTATGTCCAGACAAGTTTACTGCTGGTAGTGGTTCTGAATCTGATCCATATCAGATTAGTACCCTTTTCGATTGGCTCCTGTTATCGAATTATCCTGAATACTGGGCAGAGAATTTCATATTGATAAATGATATAAACCTTATGAATCTGACGATAACTCCTATCGGTTCGGAAACAGTTCCTTTTATTGGCTCCTTTAATGGCAATGGATACTCAATTTGTAACGCTGTTATTAACAGGAAAGATGAAGATTTTGTTGGACTTTTCGGATATTTAATGAATGGGCAAATTACTGGATTACGATTTAAGGATTCACGTGTTTATGGTAATGATATTGTAGGTGGTTTGGTGGGCTTTGCAGATTCAAATAGCAACTTTAGTAGTTGTTCTATAGAAGTAACAGTTAGTGGTAATTCAATTGTTGGCGGACTCGGGGGTTCTAATTGGGGAAAAGTAGTTCAATGCTATTGTAACGGTACAATTAATGGTTATAGTCATGTTGGTGGTTTGGTGGGGTATAACAATAATACGATAAACGATTGCAACAGCAATGCGATAGTTACTGGCAATGACTATATCGGTGGACTGGCGGGGTGGAATAATGGTGATATAATCAAGTGTTATAGTACAGTTGATGTCAATGGTTTTTTGGAAGTAGGAGGTTTGGTAGGACATAACAATGGAATATTAAACATATGTTATAGTTCAGGAAAGGTCAACGGAGAATATGGTGTCGGCGGTTTGGTAGGACATAACAATGGAACATTAAACATATGTTATAGTACAGGAAAGGTCAACGGAGAATATGGTGTCGGCGGTTTGGTAGGAGTTAATTATTACGATGATTTTATGCAAAACAAGGAAAGTGGAAGCATAATTAAATGCTATAGTAATGTTAATGTTTATGGCCTTTATTCTGCTGGAGGACTAATTGGCGAGCATTATGGTGCCCTTGTGGACAATTGTTATAGCAGTGGTACAGTCAATGGAAACGGTTACATCGGAGGTCTTTTGGGATTTTATGAAGATATAGGACTGTTATTTGAAGATTTACTCAACAATTCGCTTTGGGATATTGAATCTTCAGGTGTACTAAATGGTATTGGAAATATGAATACTGATCCAATTGGAGTCTTAGGCAAAACTACAGCTGAAATGCAAACTCAAATAACTTTTACAGATGCTGGTTGGGATTTTATTGGTGAGACAATAAATGGGCCTAATGATATATGGTGGATTCTGGAAGGCAAGGATTATCCAAGATTATGGTGGCAGTTACCAGTAGATGATTTTAATAATTGTAATGCCGCTCCATTGTGGATTACTGATGAGATGACACCAGAGTTGGTATGTTTAGAAGAAACCAATAGCAGGCTTGAAGTTAATTCCGTTGGTCCATTAGAATACGCCGAAGCGCTCTATGTTTCAGATGGCTGGTGGATTGATGCCAATGAATCGTTTGCTCTTAAAGTTGATTTCCACTTCAGTCAATCAGGAGAAGGTGATGGAAGAATATCTCTGGGAATAAGGCCGGGCTATGCGGATGATATGACACAGTATGCGCAACTTGAGGCTGGTTCCATTGATAATGATATATATTATTTATACACAGTTACTGATGAAGAGTTCATTGATGTAAATGATTGGGACCGATTTTTAGATGATGGAGTTTTGTATATTTCCTACGATCCTAATTTTGATGAGTTATATTTCAGTAATATTGGCTATGGTGTAGATAATGCTGTTTATACAGTTACAGGATTGGTTAAAGACCTATGGCAATGTGATTCTTTAAGCTTCTACCTGGGTGGCGGTTCGCAGAATATGATTCTTACAGGTGAAGATGCCTGGCTTGATAATTTTGCTATTGATGAAGGTAAAATCTTTCAGTAATATAAAAGTAAAGGATTTTGATAATATTGGAAATTGAAAAATGCCAATTTCATTCGATTGTAAAAAGTGCGGTTTAAGTATAAATGTTGGGGGGAAAAAAGCTGGGAAAAAAATTAAATGCCCCAATTGTGGTAGGATTAGTATTGTTCCAGAGGGAACTGATGAGATAAAATTAATTTCTGAAAAATCTGATAAGATAAGATTTTGTTGTGAAAACTGTGGTCAAAAAATAAAGGTTCCCAAGATTTATTCAGGCAAAAAAGGTAAATGTCCAAAATGTCAAAATATGGTTATTGTTCCTGGGCACAAACAGGATAATTCAGATTTAGCAATCCCCAATATACCAGATACAACAAATACAGAATTACGTCCTGATTGGTTAAAAATAATATATAGAAATCGTTTTATTATGCGTGAGAATCCTAGTATGTATTTTCGCGATAACTTATTAAAAAAGGATTTATTTGATTATGAGAGTAAAAATCTACTTATACAAATGGGGCCACGTCCAGGTTTGTATAAATGGTATAAGTATTTCATGCGATTTCTACAGATCATTCCTAGTATGTATCAACCTTATCATTATACTATTGATATAAAAAGAAAATTAGATGAACAATTTTCTTTTTTTACTTTGCGTACAGGCATAAAGGAAATATTTTTCCCTCGAGGAACATTTTTCGAGGTATCAACTCCGGAGCGAATTTATGGTTGGGTGGTTTGGCGTTCTAATTTTAACTTATTAGCTCTAGGTAAGATTTATGGTTATATGTTCGATAGTAATAAACATAAATTGCTCAAAATTGAAGTTAAAAATTCAGAGAATGAAAAAAAATTTGATACTTGTTATTATGGTAACGGAAAGATTCTTATGAAAATAGAACCATTTTCCTCTGATCCCAAGAACAATGATTTCATTATTAGCTTTACGGATTTAGCACCTACTAACGAAATAGAACGTACACTTCTCCTTCTAATAGCTTTAATGCATAAATTTCACATATAATTCACAATATTTCGTCAATCCATTTAATATATAAAAATTATAATTTTATAATAGGTTATCTTTTTTATCCTAAACAAATCCCTTATTTTTTAAACCATCTATCCTACCCTTACTGTGCAAAAACTCATCCGCAACTAAATTATTGGAAGTTATAATTTTACGATACAGAAACTCAGTAGAGAAGAATAGATATAATAGACCGGTCTTACCAGCAATGTCACCAAGTGCGTGCCAAACATGTATGTCTGACCTTCGGCTGGTCTTCGCTGATTTCATAAGTTTTTTTAAAACTCATTAATGCGGATACTACAAATACTTACAAAATGCTTTTACTGACTGAAAGCACTTTTTAAAGATGAGGGCTGGGATTTTATTGGTAAGACTTTTAACGGAATAGAAGATATCTGGTGGATTTTTGAAGGTCTGAGTTACCCTCGACTTTAGTGGGAACTGATTCCTGAAAGTTAATTTATGTCAATCACTTCAGCGTCGTAGATGTAGTTCATCAGACGCTTACCATATTTCTAAAATATCTGCCTGTTGAGATTCTCTGTATATTGGCCGTTCAGGTGGAAATTGTAAGCCTATAATTGTCAATTGTATCTGATTTTAGGAAAAGTAATACAACATACAATATAATGGAATATTCATGTCACTATTTTGTCTCCATAAAAATGAAATATAGTAATTTTTAGAATTTGAAAACTCAATTTACAAAAAAATAATGAGCATTATTAAAAATATTTTCACAATTTTAGGACACCCCTTCCTGACATATGTCTCACCGCTCAAATATGTTATGATGAGCGAAAAATATGTTATAAGGAAGGAGTTCTTTATGGGA
>JAFGOZ010000710.1 GCA_016926235.1 Bacteroidales bacterium
ACCAATATCAGCCGTGGTCAATACCGGTACCTTTGGTTCTTCTGTTGTAAATGACATCACGCTTCCATAACCAGTGCCGGCGATATTGGTGGCATAAGCCCTTACATAATAGGTGGTTCCAGGTATTAAACCAGCAATGTCGCTCGTAAATGTATCCTCCCCTGTACCATCATTGGTTTTATTGTCAGAAACCGTAGGTGTTTGGTCTGTACTCCAGCATACCCCACGAGTGGTTACAGTTCCCCCGCCATCAGAGGTAATTGTACCTCCGCATCGCGCGGTTGTTTGTGTTATTAAACCAATATCGGCCGTGGTCAATACCGGTACTGTTGCATTTAGTTCTGGCATTTCTCCAATAAGAGTAATTGATATAGAAATTGTTTCTTTTATAGTCCCGACATCATAATAACAAGCGAAATATTCACAAATTTGACCTTGAGAGTACCATGATCTACTACATGAACTCCCATCAACTTTGCAATTAAAAACGATATCATGTAATTCCCATATTACAATAATTTCATCTTCATCTGAAACATCAATCGTAATCGAATTGATTGTTTCACCTGCGTTACATTCAAAGCTTTGCACGTTTTCAGATAGTGTCTGCCAGACACTATTGGCGTAACCGTAACTAAAAAGAACCAATGTTACTTGCTCTGTCGTATATTCAACCTCAACTTTAAAATCGTTTTGTACTGTAGGCGTTTCCTTGGTTTGCTCAGGTTCCGTTGAATTCTTTTTATGGCAGTTGACAGTTGTAAGTAAAACAAGAGAAATCACTGTTAGAAATAAAACTGGATTTCGCATTTAAAAGCTCCTTAGTCTGTAAAATGTTTTAATATTTACCAGCTAATCCTGATCACAGGTTCAAACACAACCGACAATTTTCCGGAATATCACATTTTAGAACAAACTCTCAAATACCCAAAAAAAGGCGCGTTTTTGAATCCCGTAGATTAGGTGCCAACATAGCTTTACCTTAGCAGCATTAATTTCTTTTTTTCTGAATATTCACAAATTTCCAATTTATATAAATATGTACCGCTTGGTAATCCTTTTGGGTGCCAGGTTGTTTTTTGTTCACCCTCATTTTGAAATTCATTGACCAATGTTTCTATTTCCTGACCTGAAAGATTGTAGATTCTTAATGTAACATTATTGGATTCCTGTAAACTATATTTTATTGTCGTTGATGGATTAAAAGGATTTGGAAAGTTTTGCATCAATTTAAAACAATTTGGATGCATATTCTCATTTGATGAGATGTCAGATTCGGCCAGCTCGGTTAGAGTAACATTATCAAAATAACAATTCACATTAGATGCACCACACATAAATATCAAACGGGCATCATAATCGGTTGGATCTGTCATTTCAAATTCATAGCGATAATGATTCATGTGAGTTGTTATACTGATCAGTGATATTTTGGAATAGTCAGCCCAATTTCCGCTGTTTTTAGTGACCGCCGGGCCTATAATACGATTCGCGTCGGCTCTGGCATCAAACTCCAAAATATATTTTCTGCCAAAAATGACAGGAAAACCTGCCTGAATGAGCATGACTTCCCAGTATCCCGTGCTGCCGTCACTAATTTGAACCTGATATTTACCCTCATTTACTGAGCCGGTGGCTTGTGCCGTAGAATTAGCCCAAAAACCCCAATTTGCTTGTCCGGCAGAAAAATCACCATTTACAATTAATTCTGCATCTGGTTTTATCACTGGATTCACAATAATATTCACTACATCCGAAAAATCGCTCATTTGATCATTTTGATCCATGGCGCTCACTTTAAAATAGTACTCTGAATCATTATCCAGATTGGTTAATTCGGCATAGGTTTTTGATGTGCTAGTCAGCAGATCGGACGCATCAGATGTTTTTCCTCCATACACCTGATATTCTTTTACATTGGGATCCCCGAATTTATTGAAAATGAGGCATACGCCATTCTCAATACTTTCAGCCAGCAGATAGGGCTTCAGCATCATGCCTTCCCAGTCAAAACGGAAAGATCGATAGCCGGATACGCCCTGTACTTCAATTTCAAAAACAATATTGTTATCTATATCCACCTCGCAGGCGTACAACGGTGGCCATTCTGAAAAATCCATATATGTATTGCCATTGACCAATCTCTGCACTGAGCCCATCATACAGGAATAATTCATCTTAGGATATTGATATTCCCAAACTTTTTCCGCAGTTTTCGCGATCGGATCAATTTTGTACTCCACCGCGCGTGTAAACTGCGGTTCGCGATTATTGCCGTTGTCATAGATAGTATAATGGTTTCGTTTATCTGGAACAGGCAGGGCATGATGCTGATATGAAATCATGATATTCTCTTTTAAAAAAGTAAATTCATTGTTAGCTCCCCCCAGTCTCCAAATAAAATCACCTGTAATGCTATTGATCTTGGCCACTTCGCTGAAGTTGCGCAGGGAAATAATATAATGCCCGTCATAATCAATGGCAATGGAGTTTAGATGAATATAATCAATTGAGTATTGTTGTATATCCTCTTCGGAGTCTTCAATATTCAGATGGTTCCAACCATTCCATTCCCAGTACAAATGGCCGTCACTGTCCACTTCCTGAATATTATTATCAGTAACCTTTACACTGGTTTTTCCATTGGGAATGATCTGGCTCATATCGATCGTCGTGTCATATTCACAGATAAGCAGGCCATGACCATTTGGCAGTAAAATGAATTCATGATTGTCAGTCCTGAAATTACCAACACATCGAAATGTATCGATCTCAACGAAATTTTTATCCAATATCACATGAAAACCATCATCAGCATGGAGATTTTTATAAAATGACAATAATCCGTTCGGCTGTACCTTAAAGTTTTCACAGCCAATAGAATTACGTGAGTATTTACGGTAAAAATACGGAGTACCGTCGTTTTCACAAATGACAATGTACACGCCAAAGAAACCGTCTGTAAATGATGAGGAAAAAAATATTCGTCCCGAGGCGGTTTTACCATACAGTGAAGCTGAAATGGCAGGAAAATCACCAGGCACAGCCACACCATTGATCGTATTGACCTTGGCATGAATACTGGTGCACATTAAAATTATAAGGTAAACTTTCGGATTTAATAAATAGAGTCGAGGATTGTATTTCAATCGTTTTTCCTTTCTAAAAATACTGATATATTATCACATAACCGATTTTGTATAAGCGGTGGCTGCCCGACATTCAGCTGGCACAGATTCCCGCCTAAACAAACCAGTGTTTTTCCATCCGCTTTATAGGATATACTGGCTATTCACCTTCATGCACAATAATTTTAAAAACTCCAAGATATTTAGAAATAATTACTAATAAAGGAATAGCCATAAGTATTACTCCCATTGATATAAAATGAGTAATAAAATATAAACTTTCAGAGATTGGTAATTCTTTTATAAGATGAATAAGTCCCCAAATAATAGTAAATCCAATCGGGAATGCAATTAACCAAAGAGTAGCCAAACCTTTATAAGTGAATGATAACTTTGATTTACAATTATTGCATTCCCATTTTGGTAATTGAAATAACAAACTTAATTGCATATTCATTAATGCAATTAACCAAGGTTGGCGAGTTTTACATTTTGGGCATGTTGGTACTTTACTTTGATTATCGGATATAATATTTCTATGATCGTCTTCATGCTTTCTTTGCTTTGCATAAAGATCATTTAATTCAGAAAGTTTTGGACGATAGTGTATTAAACCTAATATCCAGAAAGAAAAGAACACTAATAATATGTTTATATTACCTGAGATCATATATAAAATAATTGGTAATACGGCGATAATAATTAATACTATCAAGGAAATATCTATATACAATTTATATCTTGAACAATAATCGCTTGATTTGAAAGGTAAAATTGTTGTAATAAAATCGTTAAGTTTGTCATTATGCAAAATGGTTTTTTTAATTCTTGGCAAAATAAGGAAAACGATCAACACAATAAATAGATTGATTACTAGTAATTTTAGAAATGCAGAATCTGAAAATAATTTTTCTTTCTTCATGTATGAATTATTACTGGCAATTTTATCAGGTGTCAATTGAGTTCCAATAAATATCATATAGCTTAAGAAAAGTATTTGTATACATAATACTATTTTCCAAAACCTTTTTATTTTACGAAATCTATTTTCAATATTATTATTTGCAGAGTCCAATTTATCTCCTTTTTATTTACAGTATAACGAAATAATAACCGCCGGGTGCCCGTGCCACACGTTGTTCTTTTTTAGTTTAATTTAATGGTATGGCCACCCGGACTACTTTTCAAATATAATATCTGCTTGATTATTTAATGATCAACATTTTACGTGTTTTACAAATATGATTGGCTTCAAATTTCAGAATATAAAGACCGCTGTGAAAATTTGAGAAATCAAACATATAGTTATATATGCCTTGATTCAAATCTTGATTGAGGAGAGACTGAATGTATCGGCCTTGATTATCATATAGGAAAAGTCTTGCACGAGCATTTCCCGGCAGGTTAAAGATAATATGAGTCTCAGCACTAAATGGATTGGGATAATTTAATAAACTGATATAATCGACCTCTTTTTCGGGGATAGATAAATCACAGGGAGATTTATGGTAACTTGTTGAACCGGTATTCTGTATATCTCGAAATACCTTCGGCCAAATTGCATTTTTATCCAAACCATTACTTAAAGACCGTACAGAATAGACGTTGCCTTTGATATCCACACAAATTAAATTACCTTCATTGTCCAATGTCGGTGACTTGACAACCAAATTATGGGTTTTCATTTCCCACATTAGATCTCCATTAAGAGATGAAACAGCTTTTAATGTTGTATCATAACAGGAAAAATAAATCAAATTATCAGAACCCAGAATCATTGGAGAACTGATAGTGGCAGTCATTGCCTTTTTCCATTTTAAAATTCCAAGATCTGTGAAATGAAATATCGTATCGGCATACCCTATGAAAAAATGCCCTTCGCAGTCGATAACAGGCGCATGAACGATTCCGAACTTTTTTTCTGTTATCGAATTTCCGAGGTTGTCTAAAATAGATAATTTATTGTCCATTTTAAAAAATATCTCGCCTGCGTAACCAATCGATAATACACCTATAGTTTCACAATAATATTCTTTCTGCCATTTCACATTTAGGCTTGAATCCAATAAGCAAATCGTGTGTTGAACCGGACTATCAGGAGAATAATTGCCCGTATCAAATACAATATGATTAAAAATATCACAACGGATTTGTCCTAAGTATAGACCTGAGAAACCGGATTTTTGTGCAGATTCAATCACAGCATGCTTTTTTAATGTGCCGTCTGGATTGAGTAAAACGAAATCGTGTTTTTTTAAGTTTCTATTTTGTCCGATACATAATGTGCCATCCGATAAGATCGCAATGTTTGTTTGACCTAAATAATCCATGGAAACTTCAGTGAAATACACCCATTTTGTGTTGCCCTCACGATCTATCGCAATAACTTTTAAGGCGTCCTTTGTTAATATATAGATACAGCCGTTGTCATCGATGACGGGTGCCCGTATGAAACCATAATCATCGAACAATGTATAATTCAATTTCCAATTCAGCCTTCCATGGCGACTGATCGAATACAAGGTATCTGTATCATGCAGATAAATATTGTTTTCCGTGTCAACGGCAATATCAAAAACAACACGACGACACTGATCAATTTGATAAATCCAATTCAATCCATTCGTATATAATGCTTCAGTATAGAAAATAATATTGAATAGAATAATTACAGGAACGTAAATAAGATTCTTCATCTCTCCAAATCCTTAACAGATAAATTGTATGGCCTGTGTCATGCTGACTTCGTCTTCGAATAATTCAAAGGCTCTTGTCCTGTTTTCATCTGGTCGACGGTGCTGCGAAACCAGTCGGGGGTGGTTGGGAGTGCCACACGATTTTAATCATGTCATTCGTTCGATGTCCCCTGCGGAGGTTGTGCCAGACGATTCTTCCACGGTTTCCCTAGAGACCGTGGGAACCAGGGAAGGATCAAATCATTTGGCTATTACAGAAATAATCGTCTATCTTCTTTGGCATTGTGTATTTAACTTAAATTATAAAAATACATGACTTTTCCGAGTTTTGGACAAATATTTTCTTTTCAGAACAATCAAATACTTCCAATAAGAATTTTTTACTGCGCGAAAGATGTCTAAATTGTAAAGTAAGATATTTATAAAATATTAAGAATTTTTTATAAAATCAAATCAATTTATTATATCGAGCACACCTAATGACTATACCCGTATTAATCGACCTTTAATGCAACAATGCTGTGATAGCAGTGTAAAAGATAATTATTTAATTGGGCATGATAAATTGTGAAGTCATCGCACAAAAAGCGGCCAAAAGCATACCAATTTAGAGGATCATATTCAGGCAAAAATAAAATCCTGTGGCATATACAGGATTCATTCTTCTGTCTGTAAATCACGGGTGAATAAATCTTGTCGGGGCGAGGAGATTTGAACTCCGCCGGGTGCCCGATATTTCGCCAAATTGCCTTTAAGCGTGTGGCATGTGGACTTGTCCCATGTCAACGTAACTTTATAGGATCGATGTGTGAGAATAATACTGCCATCAAATTACTTAGTTAAAAACGGAACACAAAACATATCGAGTATTGGCCCCACTCCTGTTTGTCTCGCCCAAGCTGAAGACCACGGCCAATCTTCTAATAAAACACACACT
>JAFGOZ010000711.1 GCA_016926235.1 Bacteroidales bacterium
ACATCCACGAAGCTTTTACCTGAGCGGATGATTGTAGTTTATAATCATGCTCGTGTGTGTTAAAAGATTTATCATGGATGTTTCATTTTAATATTTTTAGAAAGACAATATAAAAATAAACTAAAAAGTCTCTATAAATTGTTCATAATATATGCAATGTATGAATATTTCATCAGTTCTCTTGAATCAATACTCAATCAATGACACGAAATATTCTTAACCCTTAACCTTTCCGAAATATAATAATTTTCGTTTTAACCTCAAATAGAAAATTGATTTTTAAGAATTCTAATTAAATATCCTTCAATAACAAATTCTGAGGTGATTTTTCAAGTATTTCATTCAGTTTATCAAGAGCACTTGAAATCTTAACTAATTCCTTTGTATCTGCCACATCAAGATCTGAAACTCCACGCATGTTAAGCTCCTCAAGAACATAATATATAGAAAGTTTCTGAATGTCTACCGCTGGCTGATAGGTCCTGGCCTGATTGTCTTCCTGGGAAATCACTTCACTAAAAATATTGCTTCCAACCAGTTCAAAGATTATCTCCCTGACCAGGCGAATAGGTATCTGTAAGGAATGAGCAATATCAGTAGCAGTAAGTGGTTTATCTCCTTTCTGAAAATTTTTAATCACCAGATTGGCAATAGCCAAAGATAATATACGCTTAAAATGCAGATTTACACTTAGTGATTCTGATTCCTTCTCGTATTTTTCAATATTCTGGTTTGCAAAACTTATTTCTGCTCCAAATAATACAACCAGCCAGCTCATTTCAAGAAATATTAAAAACAAGGGTAATGCGGCAAAACTACCATAAATGGCATTGTACCTTGAAACCCCAACCTGACCTTTAATGTAAACAAACTGCAATAACTGAAATAATGTACCTGCAATAATCCCGGCAATAAATGCCGATTTAAAGGTTACACGTGTATTGGGAATTACCATATAAATGAATGTGAATAAAAACCATACCAGCACATAGGGTGTAAGCCCCATAAGAAACCTTAAAAACGGGCCAACGTATCCAAGTATTGAACTTCCCTGTTCCATTTTATCGATTTGGGAATTAATAAACACCGTTGCACTGCTGGAAAGTATAAGTAAAATAGTACCAATAAAAATAATTGAGAAGTAGTCAGTCAGCTTTCGGATAAAAGTCCGTGACTTTTTAATCTGCCATATATCATTGAAAGAGTTTTCAATATTACCAAGTACTTTCATTACTGACCAGAGTAAAAGTACCATACCTATACCTGCAACTAAAGATCCCTTCATATTATCAAGCATAGAATCAGCAAACTTCAATATCCAGTCCAATACTTCCTGTTGCTCAGAGAACTTTTCCATCAGTTGCTGTTTTACCTTGGTATCATAATCAAATCCTTTGGCAATACCAAAAACCATTGCAACAATAGGCACTACAGAAAGCATGGTATAAAAAGTAAGCGCTGAAGCCCTCAACTGTACCTTATCTTCGAAGAAACCCTTAACTGCTACTACCAGGATACGCAGTTGTTTAAACAAGAAATTCCGACGTGGGGGAAGTTCTTCTATTGGCATCCGCCACAAGTCTTTATCTAAAAATTTTAATGCCTGCTTAATAATTTTAGCCATAGTTGCTTATTATTTTGTTTATTTGCACCATGTTAGTTATTGGCTTTTAGCTATTGACTTTTAGTAATTTTTCAATAGCTAATAGCTAATGCCCAATAGCCATTTAACATATAAACTTACAAAATATTACTAAAGAAAAGAAACAGAGGGGAACAAAAAAAACAATGAAGATTGAAATTTTACAACTATTGGATGGAGCTAAAAAAGCGAAGGGTTTAACCGTAATAATAGATGTATTAAGAGCATTTTCAGTTGCCTGTTATGTGAAAAACGGAGGAGCTGAAAACATAGTTCCCATTGGTGATATTGATCTTGCCTACAAATTGAAACAGGAAAATCCGGATTATATATTGATTGGTGAGCGCTTTGAACAAAAGCCGGAAGGTTTTGATTTTGGTAACTCGCCTTCGCAAGTAATAGATGTTGATTTTACAGGAAAAACTATAATCCATACTACCAGCTCAGGTACACAAGGCATAGTAAATGCTACAGGAGCAGATGAAATTATTACCGGAAGTTTTGTAAATGCAATGGCGATTATTAATTACATCAGAAAACTAAATCCAGATAACGTATCTCTCTGCTGTATGGGCTATGCCCTGCAATATTCAACAGAGGAGGATACATTGTGTGCAGAATACATTAAAAATGAGCTCGAAGGGAAAGAAAACAATTTTCCACAAATGCGCGAAATAATAAAAAACACAAGCGGACAAAGGTTTTTCGATCCTGAAAAAGAATCCTTCTCTCCACCCATTGATTTTGAGTGGTGCATGAATCTGAATGCTTTTAATTTTGTATTAAAGGTAGAAGATTGGATGGATGGGATGAAGTGTTTAAAGGCAATTTACTGATTCCATCACCTCTTTACTTTTTTATTAATTTATAAACTTCAGCACGTTTATTTGGCGATTTTATTGAGATAAGATATATTCCATGTTGATAGTTTTCAGTATTAATAGAAATATAGTCTTCATTTAACTGTTTTTCTACTATCACATACCCGTCTATTGTTAAAACCACAACCTTAATATTATTATCCTTAATATTTTTAGATCTTATGGTAAGTACATCATCAAATGGATTTGG
The DNA here is from genome assembly GCA_016926235.1 of Bacteroidales bacterium. The sequence continues at coordinate 2,714 of JAFGOZ010000711.1, forward strand.
ATAAACATAATAACCATTATTCTCGACAATCTTCTTAGTTATTCTGCTAAATCCAACATTCTCAAACCAGGCAATCTTATCTTCATAAAATGAACCAGCGAGAATATCCAAATCTCCATCATTATCCATATCAAAAGGATAAACACATGATGCATCATTGAAACTATCTGTAATAATATGTTTTTCAAAATTCTGGTTGCTATCATTTTCAAACCAGTATATACCGTTGTTTTCACCCGAATATGAAACCATGTCAAGGTCATCGTCCTCATCCAGATCAATGGCGTAAACTTCATTTTCATAATGACACGAATAATCGATTAAATGTTGTTGGAAATTTAAATCACTATCATTTTCAAACCATAATATTTCGCCATAGTAGGTAGTAACAAGAACATCCATATCCTTGTCTTTATCCAAATCTACCGCTTTTACAGAATATGCTAGGCTAACTTCACTTGAAATAACATGACAGGCAAAATTTACCATATCCAGGTTTTCGTACCAGGCTACGGTATTTGAATATGAGGACGATAAAATATCTACATCTTGATCATTATCCATGTCGCAAGCGTAAATAGAATTGAACCACTGGTCATCGGTATAAATTGTTTTCTCACTAAACGACAAGCTCCCATCATTATAAAATACTATAATATCATTATATGTTCCGGTTACAACATCTAAATCAGTATCTTCATCCATATCACATACAAAAATTGATTTTCCTCCTTCGACACTATCAGAAATTACCCTGGTCGTAAAAACCAGGCTACCAAAGTTTTTATGCCACACTAATTTATTAATCGATGAAGTAACAATATCCTTCTGATTGTCCCCGTCCATGTCAACAACAATAACAGAATTTAGATTCCCGACTGAATCCTCAATCATATGATATTTAAATAAACTATCTCCAACATTTTCAAATATCTTTACTTGTTTATCATAATGTGATGCTGAAACAACGTCTATATCCATATCATTATCTATATCAATCGGGACAAATGATTTTAATCCATTCGGACAACTATCCGGCGTTTCAGTAATTCGGTTTTCAACAAAGGTTTTGTTACTATCATTTCTATATATTGAAATTTTATCATCATCAAATGACGCTGATAAAATATCTATAGCGCTATCCTTATCCATATTTGCTGCAAATACCCACCTTGCATCCTTTGCATTATCAGAAATGGTATGCAGTATAAAGCTTTTATTACTGTCATTTTCAAACCAGGAGATCTTATTATCCCCTGCCGATGCTGTGATTACATCCATGTAAGTATCTTTATTTAAGTCAATAGAAAATACACACCGGGGATCCTTTAGTGCAGATGAAAAAATGCTTGCTGTAAAATTTTGAGAACCGTCGTTTCTATATAAATATATCTTATCGAAAAGATCTGGCACTAATATATCCAGATCTGAATCTCCGTCAATATCAATTGGCGTAAAGGAATAACAATACCTGTTAAAATTTGAGATTGCATGTGATGTAAAATTACCGGAACCATTATTTTCAAACCACATTAAATGGTTTTCGTTTTCAGCTGCTGAGATAATATCCATATCCGAATCTTTATCCAGGTCGACTGTCATTGCATAGTGGGCTCTATTAGCAGCGGTAGTAAGTATATGTTCTGTAAAAACCTGGTTTCCATTGTTTTCGAACCAGGAAACCTTGCCCGGGCTGTCCTCTGAGGTTGCAACAACGTCATTATCCCCATCATTATCAAGATCCTCCGTATATACAGAAGATGCCCAATCCATACTGGAAGAGATGAAATGCTGGATAAACCTCTTGTTGCTATCATTTTCAAACCATAAAACACTACCCCCATTTAAAAAACAATCTGCACAAACTGCATCCATGTCATCATCACCATCCATATCACAGGCAACTACACATCTTGGTGAATACAGATCATCACCAATAATATGAGGTTCAAAAACAGTATCATTATTTTGATACCATACAAGCTTAGCCTCAAGATTCGAAGCAGATAATACATCCATATCACCATCACCATCCATATCTGCTGCATATACTGAAAATGCCTCTTTTGCATACGAATATGATTCTACAATTACATGAGGCGGAGTTAAAAACTGAGCGTTTGCTGCTTGTATTAGTATAAATAAAGTCAAAAATATAATATTTGATTTCATCATTTTATAATTATTATTATCAAAAACCAAGTTAATGTATGTTGAAACAATCAACCATAACAGAATTTTGATGATTAACTTTTAAAGGTTTTTTGAAAAATGTTATTAAGAACTTATAATACAAGTAAATATATAAAACAAAATTAAATTGAAAGCATTTATTTGGAGGAATTTCATACAAAGAAAGCGGAAAATAGATCATTTCCCGCTTTTCAATAATGAGTAAAATTGTTCGCTTAATGCAGTTAGTACTTCTGAACCTTAATATCTACTAAAATTCTGTCATTATTAATAGCTTTAGTCATAATTGCACCCTTTTTACCATCAGCGTTTTCAAATAGAACAATATGATCACCTGATGCAGCAGAAGCCCCAAACGATTCATTATCATTTGTTATCACCAAGTCCTTTAACAATTCATCGTGGTGCATAAAAGAAAATTCCGGAGAAGAAATGGGTGGATCAGAAGGATTATTCATAACTTTTGTATTTGTAGCACCAGGAATGGAATAGTCAGAATTATCCGGGGTGTCAAAGAAATTCACAGGTGTACCCAGTTGTCCGAATACCAGATCAATGGTTGGTCCATTGGTTGCATTTACTTCACTGTCAAGAAACATCTGTCCGCTGGCAGTAGAGAAAAACCTTCCATAGGTTGTGTTTCCGGCTTCCGTAGCAAATTCCACATCCTCATATGATATAATTGCACTATTGCCTGGAATTGTCAATGTTTTTGTTTCGGTTTTTTCTTCCTCTCCATTTTTAGCTGTAAGTGTTATCGTAAAACTCCCGGCCTTATCAACTGTAATGGTTGGAGGGGTTTTTTCGGTTGAAGCCATATAATCTGCACCTTCACCGAAAGTCCAGGAATATTCATCAGCACCAGTAGTGCTATTTACAATACTTACAAGGGCCATAGGAGCCTGACTTGTAATTGTTGCTTCAAAATTCACTACCAGTGGGGTTTTTGTATCTTCATCCTTAGAACACGATGACAGAATAAAACCAACACATAGAAATAACATAAACCATTTTAACGTTTTCATAAATCAATAATTTTAATTAAATAATAATGTTTTATAATATGACAACTTAAAAGCATTTTACCCTAAAAAACTTTTATATTAATTTTCAAATCAATATACTATTTCACTAGTGTCCAACAAATATTTGTTTATCCAATACGTGGAATATATTGCTTTTGTAATGTCTGATTCTACAATACTTTATCCGCTACGCGGAATTTCGCCGCAGGCGATTAAGTATTGTAGAAAAAATGACCCCCTGGTTTGAAATACCTCGTAGAGGTATGACAAAATGGGCATTATAGCATTATTACAATAATTTGCTCGGACACTATTGATACTATTTATGTTAATAACATGTTTTGTATTACAATTTATTTTTAATTTCTTTACATCTGTTAATCAATTTCATCGATGAAAGAATACAAGGTAAAGCAAAAGGATAAAGAAAAGAATAAGGAAAAGGACAAGGAAGAACTAAAAGATCTGACGCGGGCTGACAGAACTGCATATAAAATAGCACGCTTTTTTCACAGATTCCTGTCCAACCTTGCTTATAAAATAAATAAAGCCTCACTGGAACTTCATTTTCTTTTATACAAGATAAAATTTGGAGAAAGGGACGATGACATCTATATTATTACTTATCCAAAATCAGGTACTACATTGGTACAAATGATATTGTACCAGATGACCACTGATGGTAATATGGATTTTGAACATATTTATGACGTTTCGCCCTGGATCAGAAATGATGCATATGTAGATATTCCACCAAGGGATTTACCTTCGCCCCGAATAATTAAAACACATGATCCATATAAAGATTTTGACCACCTTGTAAAAGGAAGGTTTATCTATGTATATCGTGACGGCAAAGATGTTGCCGTATCAAAGTTCCACCAGGAAAAAAATTACAACAATCCTGACCTGGAGTTTGATGAATTTATGAAAAAATTTCTAAAACCTTCAAAATACGGTTGGTTTAGTTATACCAAAGCCTGGCTTGAGAATAAAAAGAAACTACCGATTCTTTATCTGACTTATGAAGAACTGTTAAATGACTTTGACAATGCAATACAAAAAATTATAAAGTACCTCCAATTAGATCCGCAGAAAATTGATTTTGAAAGGGTAAAAGAAAGGACGCGTTTCGAATATATGAAGCAATTTCCCGACAAATTTGGAGACCAGCCACCCAAAAAAGCCAAGGTATATGATCAGTTTCTACGAAAGGGAGTTATTGGTGACAGCAAAAATTATCTTACCAGCGAACATATTGAAGAATATAACAAATTGCTGCATAAATATTTGAAAAATTTTGTAAAAGAAGAAAAATGATTATCTTTATGCTTATAAGCTAATTATAAACCCTAAAAAATTTTAACATGAAAAGATTTAAACATTTAAGAAAAGCACTGGCAATATTGTTGGGTGTTTTTGGATTATCTACATTGCTTTCTTCCTGCTTTAAAGAAAAGGATTGCAAGTGTACCTATTCTTACGATGGTTACACCCAGGAAATGATAGTAACCACAAAATCAAAATGTGAAGACCTTAAATTCAGCTATGATGGTCAAAGTATAAAAATGGATTGTGAAAAATAACACCATGAAAAACGAAATTCATTAATTACAAATTTTAAAGATTATAAAAACATGAAAACATATAAGCATTTTAGAAAAATAAGCCGTGTACTTTTTGGATTATTCGGCGTTTCATTATTACTTTTTAGCTCTTGTGCAAAAGAAAAAGACTGTAAATGCGGAGATGACCTTGATCTTTTGGTTACAATTAAACAAGGTAAATGTGAAGATGTAGAATTGTCCATGGAATATGGCAGTTATTCTATGTCCATAAAATGTGAATAAACACATGCTTTCTTTATAGTAAACAACCAAAGCATAATGCTTTGGTTGTTTTTTTATAATAAAGGCACCTCTAGAAACCCTTGATTTCACGTTAAAGAGTTTTTAGAAATATTTAAAACTGTAACAAAAGAAACATCAGTAATTCATGAAAGTCATTATCCGGATTATTATTGGAACTGTTTTCCTTGCCTCGGCTGTTGGCAAGTTTCTCTCTATTGACAAGTTTGAATTATACATGTACAGTCTGAACCTGGTTAGTCTAAATGCATCAATGATTCTTTCAAGGCTGATCATATCTGTTGAAGGCATCCTGGGATTCTTTCTGATCTTTAACATTTATGCAAAGTTTACCTGGAGAGCAACACTAGCTATTTTATCTGCATTTTCAATGTTTTTAATAGTATTAACCATTAAAGGTTCAAAGGACAATTGTCACTGTTTTGGAGAGATTGTAGACCTCAACCCCCTGCATTCATTGATAAAAAACCTTATAATGATTGCCCTGTTACTAATCATTAAACCAAGGACCATCAGACCTCTCCATATCCGTGCCATACTTCCATCATTACTTATCCTGGCCGGAGTTGCAACACCCCTGATACTTTCTCCTCCTGATTTTATGATGTATAAGGCACCTGAAACAGCAGGACAGAAATTCGACATGAATAACCTGACCGAACAAACCATTGAAAAATTCACATCCCATACTCAACCAGAATTTTTTAATGGGAAAGTTGCCATATGTTTTTATAGCACCAAATGCAACTTCTGTAAATTAGCCGCAAAAAAGATAACTATCCTTGCAGAAAAAATCGGTTTCAAAGAGAAGGTAGTATACGTATTTATGGGCAATCCGGACGAGATAGAGCCTTTCTATACAGGATCCGGATCAGGTAAATTCCCCTATTTCATTATACATCCTAAAGATTTTTTACGAATTACCCACAATCAGATGCCAAAAATATTTTTCCTCGAAGACGGCATAGTCAAACATATTTATGAGTACAGGAATTTATCTGAAAAAGAAATCAGGGATTTTTTCAGTACCACAGATCAATAAAAACCCTTCTCTTTTATAATTGTAAGTTCCTTCAGGTGCTATTAATATAGTAGTCATTTGTCGTCATTGATGGTCATAATAGTCATAACAGCTACTGCCACTGCCACTCTCCTCCAAACCCATACTTCTTCCGTCTCCGGTCTTCCAACTTCCCATTCTCCATTCTCCATTCTCCATTCTCCATTCTCCATTCTCCATTATCCATTTTCCATTATCCATTATCCATTATCCATTGTCCATTATCCATTATTTCATATATTTGCTCCTCACCAAAAACGATTGAACAGTTATGAATATATCCCATATAGAACATATTGGAATTGCGGTACAATCCATTGAAGAAGCCCGAAAATACTATGAAGAAGTGCTGGGCCTTACATGCTATGCAATAGAGGAAGTACCTGAACAAAAAGTAAAAACTGCTTTTTTTAAAGTCGGAGATACTAAGATTGAGCTATTGGAATCTACCGACCCGGAAGGACCTGTTGGTAAGTTCATTGAAAAAAAAGGAGAAGGTGTTCATCATATTGCTTTTGCTGTAGGTAATGTTAGCGATGCATTGAATGAGGCTGAAAGCAAGGGTTTACAGCTAATAGATAAACAACCCCGAAAAGGCGCAGAAGGATTGTCTATAGGATTTCTGCACCCTAAATCTACTTTGGGGGTATTGACTGAATTTTGCGGAAAATGAATATAAGATAGCACTACCTGTGAACTTGAACAAAGTAAGTTTTATCCCCCTATAATCCCCCAAATGCTATTAAGGTAAGAAGGTAAATTCGATATTCATTATTCGACATTCGGTGTTCATTATTCAAATTAATATCGAATATCGAATACAGAATGATGAATGATGAAGTCATTGTTCATCAATATAATTCGCTTTGACCTTCGGTTTTACCTTTGATCGCTTAGCTAAATAGCATTGATTAATCCCCCATGGGGGATACCCTCGAAACCAGGACACTACAAAAAAATATGGCAAAAAATCTTATAGCACGCGTCCTTCCGCCAGTTGGCGGACAGAGGGGGAAAAAAAGAGTGAGAGTGAGAAAAAGGTGCTATTTATTCAAAAATAAAAATATCATATTTTAAAAAAAAACTAACGCAACCATTGCAAATGTATATGCATCTTAGTAATATTGCACTAGAAATTATAATGTTAAAAAAAATAAACATTCATCAATTAATTTTGTTACTTGCTCAAAATGTATTAACTTGGTATAACCAATAACATAGAAAATAATAGTATTTTTGAATTAATAACTTAATGTCTAATTAAAATTTAAAGGAACATGAAAAAACTCAATCTATTACTTGCATTTGTGGCGATAGCCATGATAGGCTTTATGTCAACCAGTTGTTCTGATGAAGAAGCTGTAGGTCCAACAATAACTTTAACAGCTGATGGTATCACAACTGACCAAACCTTAGAAACAGGTGAAACCTTCACAGTTGCCTGGATAGCAACCAAAGGGGATGCGAATTTAGCCGAATTCACGATTATGAGAGATGATCAAAACATAGGTGACTATCCTGATACAGATATCCCTAACGATAATTACCAGGGTTCTGATGTATTAACTGTACCTAGTAATGAAGGAACTTATGTTTACACACTTAAAGTAACAGATAAAGATGGCCTTTCAGATGACGTATCTTTAACAATAACTGCTGAGGAAGCTGCTCCTGCAGGTTCAATATCAGAAGTAGCTGCAAGCGTAAAAATTATGTGTACTTTAGGTGATGGTTCAGGAAAGAGTACTTGTGCCAGCGCAGATGGAACTACCTATGCGCCAAAAACTGCTACTGCAACAGATCAAGCAAAAGTTGATTTTGTTTATTTCTATCAAACAAGCGCTGGAATGTATGCTCCAAGTGCAATACCTTCTTCATTAAGTACTGCATTTTCTTCATGGACAACAAAGAATACAACCTACTTTGCAAAAACCACATCTATCGCTTATGCCAGCGCTACCTATGCTGATGTTTCAGCGGCTGCTGCATCTTTATCTGCAACTTCAATAACCGGATTAAATGCTGGTGATAATGTAGTTTTTAAAACAAGTACTAACAAAGTTGGTATTTTTACAGTAACTGCTGTTGAACCTGGATATAATTCAACGGATTATATTACAATAAGTATTAAATTAGAAGACTAAAAAATTTATATTTATAGCTATAAAGGGGCTGTCTAAAAAGGCAGCCTCTTTTTTTATGCAGCTATTTTTGATTTGGTCAAGTTCAGAAAAAAATTTGTTTTTATAGCA
>JAFGOZ010000090.1 GCA_016926235.1 Bacteroidales bacterium
ACCAACTCTTGCTCCACATTAACCGGGTTAAAATCGATTTCGCGAGTACAGGAGAGGAGGAAAAGACAAAGTGGAATGATAATTTTTAATGTATGCAAAGAAACTTTGAATTGGCCTAAGGCATACTTAGCTGCGTGGTAGGTTTTGTTCATTATATTCGGGTTTGGTTTCGATAATATTTTGCAATAATAAAAAAAAAAAACGATACAGCGCAAATAATATTATAATTTTTTTGTTGAGTAACTTAGCCTTAAAAACTAAAACTATAACTAATACTTGGTATAATAGGAAACAATGAGACAGAGATTACTTTTATTTCATTTGTTCCTGAATAATCACGTACATATCCGTAGGTTGAATTTTTTCGGTTATAAACATTGTATATGCTAAATTCAATCCAATGACTGAATTTTTTTCTACTCTTTAATTGTTTTTTAAAGCCAATGTCCAATTTATGAAAGGTTTTTAAACGAATACTATTCCGTTCAGAATTAATATAAATTGGCTGAACATTATAAACAAGTGCTTTTGAACTCAACATATCAAACTTACTTTGGGTATAAAGGGCAATTGGTAAAGTAAAAGGTTGACCCGACATGACATTAAAACTCAGATTTAATTCCCAATTATTTGGCAAACAATAATTACCCGCTACCACAAAATTATGAGGACGATCAAAGGTTGAATTAAACCAACTACCATTTTCGAACTCAGCAAATTGATTCTTGCTTTTCGATAAAGTATAACTTAACCAACCGGTTAATGCCCCCTCTTTTTTTTCGATCAATACCTCTAATCCATAGGCAATACCTTTACCATATGTAAGTATTTCATTGATGAATAAAGTTGATTCCAAATAGTTAGTTCTTGTAAAATTTGAAGAGCTGAATCCATCCCGGTAACTAATCAAATGATCTGTTGTTTTAACGTATGCTTCACAACTGAACTCATAATCCAATTTGTCGAGTTTAAATGCATTATAATACCCAACAGACCATTGGCTAGCAACCATGGGCATTCTTATCGAGTCTGCTCCCAGCCACAAATCAACTGGCCTTCCTAACCCATTATTCGACAACAAATGCAAAGGCTGAGAACTTTTAGAATACGAAGATTTAATGGATGAAGAGCTAGACAATTCATACAATAAGTTAATTCTAGGTTCAAAAATTGGATAAGTGGTTTGATTGGTATGGTAAATATTTTCACGAAATCCAAAACTTGCTCTAAGCTTCTTAAAAGAATAATTAACTGTTCCCCAAACAGCTCCATTAAGCATTAATAACTCGTTAATACGAGTTTGATTGTATTGTTCCAAAACATTTTCAAATCGCATTTCAGCCGGTTTAAGCCGAATCCTTTCTACCTGAAAACCAGCTAATATGTATGCTACTTCACTTATTTTATAGCTTAAATTATTTGTTAAAAGAATATTTTCTAGTTTAGTAATAAAATGACTGTTTTCGGTATAGCTTGTATCTTTAATTATCTCTTTAGAGATATCCTTGCCATAAGTAGAACACCCAATTGTTAGGTTATTTTCGAATTTTTCTTTTTTAACTTCCCACTCAAAGCCTGCAAGAAGATTATCGTAGCGATTCAAGTTACTTATCTCTTCTATTCCACTTTTCTGCTTGTATATGTCCATGAAATTGTCGCGACTATAATAATTAAAAAACTGTATTTCATTGAAAGGGGTGATTTTCCAATTTGCTTGAAACGAAGCGTCGGTAAAATTAAAGGTCACATTACCTAAATCACTAACAAATGGCCTGGCAACTAAGTCGAGGTAGGTTCTTCGTAAACTGCCCATAATTACCAATTTATTTTTGATGATTGGAATAGATGCAACTAGTTTAGATGAGATCAAACCAACATCTCCATCCAAATGAATAGAATCCATATGTGGTGTTTTGGTCTCAATATCAATTATTGATGATATACGCCCCCCATAATTGGCGGGAAATCCGGATTTATAAACTTTAACATGGTCGACTAACAGGGGGTTAATTGTCGAAACCATACTAAAAAAATGATTGGTTTGGTACATGGGAACTCCGTTGATCAAAAAAAGGTTCTGATCGGGGTTACCTCCTCTTACCACAAGATTTGCTGATCCTTCTCCTGTTGTTTGCATTCCTGGAAGTAACGACAATGACTTAACTAAATCTTTCTCGCCTGCCATAACCGGAAGACTTAAGATAGTTTTTGAAGATAAAAGTTCAGTTCCAGTTTCCAAGGTATTGTACTTAAATATTCTATTTTCCATTACGTTCACTTCTTCTATCAAAACACTCTTTTCGAACGATTTAAGTGCAATAGAAATAGTTGTATCGTTCAGAATTACAAAGGTTTTAATTGACGACTGATAATCATCATGCGTAATTGCAAAACGATAAGTGCCATTGGGTAAAGCCATCTTCACCTGCCCCAATTCACTTGAATTAAAAACTTTTGAAACCTCTACAACTTTAACCTGTACATTGGGTAGGCTAAGTCCGGTTTCATTATCGGTAACTTGAAAATCAACCAGCGAAAAGTTGTTTTGAGCCGAAATGCAAAAGAATAGCGTAAGTAGGATTAGTGTCAAGAAGAATTTCATTTTTTATATGCTTATTTAGTTCCGGATGCGTACCATGGGGTGGTTGATCTTTTCTGCTTTAACACAAATAAACCCATGAACTGTTGTATCAGGAGCAATTGTTTTATTTAACAGATCGTTTTGCGTAATATTTTTCAATGTTTTATGATTAACCCAAATGGTACGTGTACTATTTAACAAAGCCCAAGAAGTAATGAGCGCGCTTAGAATATTAAGCTCAAATGAATACGATGTGCCGATATATGCTCCTTGTTGAGATTCACGTTTTGTATATGAGGCCAACACAGCTGCTGGCACATACAATAAATTTGGCCAAAATTTCTGTTTTAAACTTCTTCGATAATGATCTTGTTCAATCATTTGAACTGGCATAAAATCGTTAATCATTTCAATATTTTGGAAGGAAATAATAAAAGGTTTGTCGCTTTTGTTATCCACTTTAACAGGTATAAACACCAAGCTGTTTTTTGCTAGTCTGCGTTCTAGCGAGGGGTTGATTGAACCTACAATGTCAATATTGGAACATTGTATGGTAAGTGCTTGGTTCTCGACTGCATTGATTGGCTCAAAACCTACATTGAATGATTCCACTTTACGATAACCTGAAGCACAACCAGTTACCATAATCGCTAAAAAAATCGAATAGAAAATAAATTTATAATTCATTTGATATTGATTAATAATGTTTCACATTTTCACTAACATCGAAATAAACGGAGTCGAAACCATAACTGCCAAACACGCCATAGCCTCCCTCGATGTTTGTATAAGAAGGCATTATCCATGAGAATGATAAAAGGCTATCCTCCCCATAATTCCCTCTTTCTTGGTACTTTGCAAGCATGTTGAGGTAGTTGGAATAATTTTCATCAACTGTAAGCAGGTAGTAAGTAATATTTTTATAAATTATCCCATTGGGCTTCCAAATTGCACCATTTTTAAATTCAACCGCAAATCCCTCAAAGATGTAATCCGAAATCTCCATATTTTGCTCATGTTCAATAATAGAATAATGAGCGTCTGCTTCAATAATTCTAAAACCTTTACTTTGATAATATACTGAATCGGTTACCCGATAATGAAAACCGCGGTAGCCAGTTGATTCATTAAGTGTTGGCTCAAGTTCGTATATTATTCCTCCAGTTTTGTATCCAAAATAATTCTTTTCATTTATATTACATGATGGTTCCCAAAAACCATTAAAAAAATAAGAAAAAAATGTACCCCCAAGCGGAATATCAATTATTCCGTAGTTTATGGTAGGTGTTTCTTCCCATTGGCAAAATTTATCAGGAACATGGGTCTTTGCTATTGTTTTTGTGTATCCTTCTATCTCAACTGTAAGATGATACGTTTTCCCTTTTCTTATAGGAAAATCATGTTGCGAACAGGCATAAACGGCTGGTTTAACCTCAATCTGTTTCAGAATAAATTGATCTGTTTCACTAGCCAATACTACCTTGCCTGTTGGAATAACTACCGATGTATCAAATAATTGTATAAAATCACTGTTCGTTTCAAATAATGTAACATATATGCTGTCGGTTTGTGGTGAAATAACAGAATAAACAACAATTTTTTTTGAAAAACCTGAGGAATCTATTTCAATAATATCTTCACGATAGCAGGCACTAAACATTAAAACAGCAATGATCAAATAAAAACTATATTTTCCCATACAAACTTATTAACTATAAACAGGGCGGGGATATTTTTTATCCCGCCCAATTTTAATTTTAATCTGAGTTGCTGCAAATTACATACGGTATATATGAAAACGATACGCTATTAGAGTTTGTATCGCCCTCTTTTTGAATAGAAGCAGACACCTCAACATTCTTTGCACAACAATGGCCACCTTTCCATCCCTTACTATAAATTCGATATTGATGCTCTTTACAGTTTGATTTTGAACCACTATAGGTTAGATGTACATAATCCCTGTTAGTATCCGAGTCTTTGTATGAAACCCAATCACCACTTATGCTCATGTAACAATATGCCATTGTTGGCCTGGTGTTAGTTGAACTATTTTCATACATATCAACTTCAATTGTACTGGTGTGTTTCCAAAACCAAACTTCAACCCACAACTCACATTCTGCAGTATATAAACTATCATATTCGTCATATAATATTGCTTTGTATGATGATTTAAGATTGGGGGAAAGATCAAATCTTATCAGATGCTCCGACTCCATATCAGGATTCTTTTTTATTGCATTAACTAAACGTTTATCTCCATTAGTTATTACATATTCCATGCTTTTTGTAATAAAACTCAAGGTGTCTCCAATAGAAATCAAACCATCTTCATTTAACAAGGCTGCGAAAGCAGCGTCATGAATGTTGTCGGGAGTAAGCGATAATTCATCGCTAACGTATTCACCACATTCTTCCATCTCTTTTAGTTTAAAATAAAGCGAATTGAAAAATTTGTTTTCAACAAGCCAGTTCTCAATATCTTCGTTATCCATTGGATTTAATAAATCCATTGTTTCATAAAAAACATCAGAATTCTTAAAATAAATCACCCCATCTTCAATTGTAAATCCAGAATCCGTGGGCTTCAAATCTTCTTTATTACAACTTGTAATAAGTATAATAAAGGTAGCTAAGAATATAAAATTCAATTTCATAATGCTTACTTTTGCAAACTGGGAGTTGCACCTCCCAATCCATGTTAATACTTGTATTAATATTGTGAATTTTAGGCAATACTGTTTCTCGGAATGGTGTTGCCTTTTTGTTGCCCATTAACGTTTGCGTCCCCTTGTGCATACACAACGGCCAACAATGGCTTTATTTTCTTGCCTTGCTTAAAAACCAAAGCATCACCATCCAGCCTTTTTCGTTAAAAACTGTATTTTATCTTATCTGATTATCTTAAGTCTTTTGTCTTA
>JAFGOZ010000712.1 GCA_016926235.1 Bacteroidales bacterium
AGTTGGCGACAGTATTAAGGTTCATTGTTACACCAATTGCGATGAAGTGGAACTGTTGTTAAATGGTAAAAGCATTGGTAAACAAAAGGCTATTCCTTACAAAAAACTCATTTGGGATTTGTTATATCAACCTGGTAAATTAGAAGCTAAAGGATATAAAACAGGCAAACTTATTACTAACGATATTGTAGAAACTACTTTAACTCCTGCCAATATTTCGTTGAGCAGCGATGTTAACTCAATTAAGGCCGATGGTTGCGATGTGGCTGTTATCAAAGTGGCCATTAAGGATAGCAAAGATAGGGTTGTGCCAACTGCCAATAATCTGGTGAAATTTGAAATAGAAGGCCCGGGCAAAATCATTGGTACCGGCAATGGCAACCCAACCAGTCTTGAACCCGACAAGGCCAACCAGCGCATGGCATTTAACGGTTATTGTATGGTGTTGGTGCAATCAGAAAAACAAGCCGGGCAAATAAAGTTAAAAGCAATATCTGAAAACCTGAAAATTGCAGAAGCAATCATTAATGTGGAATAAATGATGAAGTTTAATATGAACATATCACTTTTATTAAAAAACATTTTCGCAGTGTTCTTTACATTGCCAATGTTGCATCTGCTTGTGGCTCAAACTACCATTTTTGTTGCTCCCGGTGGAAACGACAAAAACATTGGGTCGGAAAAGGTTCCGCTGAAAAGCATTGAAGTAGCTCAAAATATGGCACGCGCACATAAAGGCGAAGTAACCATTTATTTACGCAGCGGAGAATACAGGCTCGATAAATCAATCGTTTTTACAACCAACGATGGCAATGATGAGAAGCATCTTGTTTTGTCTTCTTATCCTGGCGAACAGGCTGTAATTTCAGGTGGTATTCTACTGAAACTAACATGGCAACCTTACAAAAACGGGATTATGCAGGCGAAGGTCTCCCCGAAAATACCTATTGATATGCTCACGATAAACGGGAAAATCAGGCACATGGCGCGTTACCCAAATTTCGACTCAACTGCTGTAAGGTTTAATGGTACATCATCTGATGCAACTTCTCCAGAGCGGGTTAAAAGCTGGAAAAATCCTTCAGGAGGTTTTCTCCATGCCATGCATGTGAGCGATTGGGGCGATTTTCATTATCGTATTAAAGGAAAAGATGAAAACGGTAATCTTGACCTGGAAGGAGGATGGCAAAATAACAGGCTTTATGGATTAAGTAAAGATAACCGTATGGTTGAAAATATTTTTGAGGAATTGGACGCTCCCGGAGAATGGTTTTACAATGCAAATGAATCGATATTGTATTATTATCCTTTGCCTGATGAAGATATTCATAATTTAAAATTTGAAGTTGCACAGCTGAAGCACCTTATTGAGTTCAGAGGTTCGGAACAAGAACCGGTAAAAAATATTACAATAGAAAATATCGAATTTACACAAACTGCCCGTACTTTTATGGAAAAATACGAGCCACTGCTTCGTTCCGACTGGACCATATACCGTGGTGGGGCCATAATTTTTGAAGGAACAGAAAACTGCTGCTTGAGTAATTGCTATTTACACAATTTGGGAGGTAATGCGGTATTTTTTTTAAATTACAACAGGAATTCAAGCATTTCCGGATCACATATCACACAAATTGGGGCAAGCGCCATCTGTTTTGTTGGCGACACTGGTGCTGTCCGTTCACCGCTGTTTAATTACCATCATTCTTTACATCCCGATAGGATAGACCGGGAATTAGGGCCAAAAACAAACAATTATCCGGCCAATTGTCTTGTCTATGACAATCTTATCCACACCATTGGCTTGTTCGAAAAGCAAATTACAGGGGTAGAATTATCCATGTGTAAATCAATAACCATCAGCCACAATAGTATTTACGATGTTCCCCGTGCCGGTATAAACGTTAGCGAAGGAACCTGGGGCGGTCATGTTATAGAGTTTAACGATGTTTTTGAAACCGTAAAAGAAACCGGTGACCATGGTTCGATCAATTCCTGGGGAAGAGACCGGTTTTGGCACCCCGACCGTGAAGAAATGAACAAAATTACATCAAATGAGCCTTCGCTGATATTGGCCGATGCCATTGCTACCGTGGTTATCCGTAATAACCGATTTAGATGTGACCGGGGATGGGATATCGATTTAGATGATGGCTCAACCAATTACCATATTTACAATAATTTGTGCCTCAACGGGGGAATCAAGCTCCGTGAAGGTTTTTACCGGGTTTTGGAGAACAATATCTTAATTAATAATACTTTTCATCCTCATGTTTGGTTCGAAAACAGTGGTGATGTATTCACCCGTAATATTGTGATGAGCTCTTACCAACCCATCAATTTACTTGGATGGGGAACTATGATTGATTATAATATATTTACTGATGAAATTGCTTTGGAGGAAGCTTTAAAAAGTGAAATTGATGCCCATTCTATTGTATATCCGATAGAATTTCAGAATCCGGAAAAAGGTGATTACAGGGTAGTAAACGGTGCCACACCCGTTTTTCGAATGGGTTTCCAAAATTTCGATATGGATTGTTTTGGTGTTATTTCTCCAAATTTGAAGTGTCTGGCTAAAACGCCTATAATGCCTTTACCAATTATCAAAACCGAAAGCAATATATCCACCATAATAGAATGGCAGGGATGGCGAATCAAGAACCTGGAAACCACCGGTGAACGTTCTGCTACAGGAATGGATTCTGAGCGTGGGGTCTACGTAGTTACCATCATTAAATTCGACAGCCCGATAAGGGATTTTGTCAAAGTAAATGATGTGATCCTAAAGTTTAACGGTAAAACGATCAATAATCTGAATGATTTGGAGGAGGCAGCCAACCATGCTGATTTTTCAAAAACAATTGAAATGGTTGTTTTTAGAAACCAAAATGAAATGGTTATAACTATTCCCGGAAATATAATTAAATTAGACAAGCCATAAATTATAT
>JAFGOZ010000713.1 GCA_016926235.1 Bacteroidales bacterium
ATAGTTGTTGTTTCTTTCCAAGGCATGGTAATTTGTTTTTTTATCCAAATTACTACTTTGAAAAGTGTAAACTATGTCACTTTAACTCTGTAAATGATGTCCCTTTAACATACCGCATTCCCTCCAACGTCCGCGTGTATGAGCCGTTGCGTTGTCAATGCGCTTACTTATCTAGGTACACCTAGGTAACCAAAAGAACTGACATACGCAAACCAGCTGCCAGCAATGGCATATACACGCTGTTAGGCACTGGCAGTTCATTCTCCGGCTTGTTCCAGAATTATTTTGAATAGTTTTTCGCTGAATCTAAAATTAGTTGCCTTAACCTTTGTGAGGATAGGTTTAACACTTTGGATTATTCCTATTTGCTTAGCCTTAAGTATGAGTCCGAATGTTCCAGAATATCGCAAATTCAATCGTTCAGCAACATTTCTTCCTTTTAGGTCGTCAATAATAACTACTGAATTATCTATTTCTAAAGACAAAGCAATAGCACTAGCTTCACCTTTATCCAAATCCATTTCTAATATCCTTTGGTAATGATTATCATGAGGGTCCTTTATGTTAATCCATGATGGTAGACCTTTACCAAATTCATTCTGTATTGTAGAAGTAATAAAGACCTTATCTGAGATCTTATTCAATAGATTTAGTTCATCAATCTTACTGAGAAGTATCAAACAGCTTGTGTCCGAGATTATTATTTCAGAATTGAGCTGCATCTCTTATGATGTCTGAGGGAGGGTAGTTTATTAATGAAACGTCAAAATCCCCGAGTATCTCTGAAAATGCAGTTTTTGATAAACCGGCTAAATCAGCAGCCTGTCCAAGGGATAGTTTCCCAGACTCATACATCTTGGCAGCTAAAAATCTCTTTGTCTCCTTTTCATTGAGATTTAAATTGTCCGGTATTTCTATAGTCAAATGTTTCATAATCCAAATTTAGTGAAAATTATCAAAATGATAATCAATGAATCGGTTTTGTTCTGATTGTGCCTAACGTTTTCGGGTATGGTTCGTTGCCTGGTTCGGAGCGCTTACTTGTCTGGGTACACGAAAGATATGCAAATGAACAAACAATAGCAAGAGCACTTTGCCGGCAATGAACTATACCCGGTGTTAGCAAGCGTTTATTTTTTTATCCTTTTATAGTAAAACTTTTGTAATAATTTGTCCCGCTCATAATCATACTCTGCAATTAAAAAACCTTCCATGTCATATTCATATCTAAAACGATTAGCTGCTAACATATCAAATTCGCCACCATAATTACCAATCCCTGAATCATCGATCAAATAATCAATCAATAGTTGATTGTTATACTTATGTCTTCTCTCATTTAGAAATTTTCCTTTCGAATCAAAGGCTATTGACCTTATGATAAGTCCATTTTCAAAGAATGAAGTATCAGAACTTCTAATTCCAGAGGAATCTGAGTATGTACAAATCCGCAAATCTTTAATATAATGACAATTTTTTGTATAGGTCTCGATTTTAGTCTGTTTCTGTCTACTCCAGTCAATTTCTGTTGAGTTTGGCTTAAAATAAACTAAGGTATTCTCATCTGGATATGAAATATTAAGTTCCTTTATAATCCTTTTTTGATTATCATAGTCGTATAATGTAGAGTAATCAAGCTTATCGCCAAAAGAATATTCATCAATCCTTTTGAGCAAACCATTTTCATATTGATATTTCTTAATCATCATTATGATAGTACTGTCCCACTGCGATGTTTCAACTTCTTTACCTGTTTTGGGATCAGTCAGTATCTGATGGGTTTGTCTTCCATAATCCTTGTATTCAACTATTTGTCCAGCATTGTTATATTTGAAGCAATCAATTGATTCAATGCTTCCCATAGATTTATTAATTGTTTTTATCTTATTTCCTTCGTTATCAAAATAGGATATTGAGATTGTATCACCAATTATAATCGGATCTTGAAAATATGAATCAAGGAGTCCTATCTCAAGTGAACAATTTTTTGGCACTTTAAATTCATAATCTTGTCCATATGAACTCAGAGACAAAATCATCAACTTAATTATTAAGAAAAGTTTTGTCATAGTGCTGTTTTAAATGCTTGCTAACGTTCGCGTGTATGATCATTTGCGCCGCCAAAGTGATTCTGTATCTAGATACACTATGGATCGCAAAAGTGATACTGTTCGCAACTTGATACCAAGCAATTGATTATACACGCTGTTAGCGGTTGGTTTTTTTAAGCTTATATAGTAAATAAAAAATCAAGCCCAGGCAAAATAAAATGCAAAGTAAAGATGAATAGAAATAAGGCATGTAATCTATTCTCTTCATCTCCTCATACTTAAAATTATCCCTTTTATAGTTTCTTAGTAACTCTAACTCAACGTACCAATCCTTTAAAGCTGTAATTCTATAACTAACCCATTTATCAGTATAAGTAAATACTTCATTTATTTCATATTTTAAGGGAGGTGGTGGTGGAAATATATAGGCATGAATAATTTCAGGATGGATAATGCTACGCGAAAGTCCATTCTCATTTAAAATAAAGCTAGAATCCACATTACAATTCACATATACTAACCATAAGCTTTTATCTATAAAGTATATAGGCGTGGACTCCCCCCCCTTTATGGTGATTGAATCTGATTTATTATCTCCTTTAAACTTTTCTAGAATTTTAAAATTCAGAGTCCCATTAATTGTATCAATACCATTAAGCTTACCTAAAAAAATCAAATCACTTGAGTTAATACTTCGATTTTGTAAAATGTCAATGCTAACAATTGCTCTATCCTTATCTGCATAAGTGTTTGATGTGCTTATAAAGAAAAGGAACAATATAAAACTAATTATTCTCATATTCATCTGGATATTTTAAACTAACCGCTAACGTCCGCGTGTATGAGCTGTTGCGTGATTCAAAGCGCATTGTTGTCGTGTTACCACGGCCTAACCAAGGCTGATAACCACCGCAACCCACTGCCAGCAATGGCTTATACACGCTGTTAGCAGTTGTAGTTTATTCTTGATTCTCTGCAATTCCTTTAATCATTATTGCATTAAAATTTTCCAGAAGTACCTTTTGTTCATCAGAACATTCAATACATTTAGCTTTAAGATTATCATAGAATAATTGGGCATCCTTCATCGGATCTTCCTGACTAGATAGAAGTATTTCGATTCCGACAGTATGAGCCCATGAATCAAATTGTTCTTTTTTCACGGTCGAAGATAATTGTAAAAATTCCGAAGTATGGTTTTCAATATATATTAATGCTGGCAAACCTACTGCCTCAGCTAATGCCCCATCAGCATCATCACTAATTTTAAGGAATACATTAAAATAAAACTTTCTGTCCTCAAAAGCACTTGCTTCAAGACTGTCCATTACTCTGAAAGTACTGTAATTATCAGATGGTCGTATACTATCTTTAAGTATCCATTTTGCAAAGATTTTTGGATCAATATCGGCAAAGTAATAGTAATGTCCTGGATTTCTTAAAGTATCCTTTACCTCTTGTGATTGCGTTATTTTCAATGAATCCACTTGTCCTGTATGGACATCTTTCTTTTGACTTCGACAAGAAATCATAACGAGAACAAAAATTAAAAAGTAAGTTTTTTTCATGGGTATATTTGTTTTACTATAACTGCTAACGTTGACCGGTATGCGCAGTTGCCGTTTCAGGGCGCTCACTTTTCGTGTTACCCGAAAGATAGCAAAGTGAACTGACATTAGCAACCCCTCCACGCGGCAATTGCGTATGACCGGGTGTTATGCGGCGTTGATTTTTTGTTCTTCTATTTGGTCCATTTAATGTACTACTTTCGTTTTAGCACTTGATGAGCTGAGGCCTGCCTACTCTG
>JAFGOZ010000009.1 GCA_016926235.1 Bacteroidales bacterium
ACTATTAACCCATTAATCCATTATTAACAGTTTTATAATTTTGCTTTGGGTATTTGTTTTAACCTGTAAGAGACAGATATTATTCTCCCCGAGTTTTTCGCGCAGTATTGTTTCATGGTATACCCCCGGCACAACATTTTTATTTTCAATAGAATATATTAACCTTCCTGAAATATCCAGGACATTTATTGAAATATCGGTATAGGTATCAATGGTATATTCTATAACACTTGAGTTAATAACAGGATTCGGATACACATTCACATCCAGGCTGTTATTAGTAAGTAGTTCATTAATTCCGGTAACAGATTTTGTATTAATGAAAGTTACTTTAAATATACCGCCTTCATTAGCAGCAATATTTAATGTCCTGGTATCCTTATCAAAAGAATTAAATGTATTACCATTCAATTCTACTTTATCAATTTTCAAATAATTATCTTCAATGGCCAATGGATATAAACTAACGGTTTGATCTTCATTGCTTGCATCTATGAAGTAATATAATTCAACGGGTTCATTTTTATAAAACAAATTACCATATAAATAAGCATAGTATACAAACTCGGTTGAATGATATCCTGCCTTATCGAGATGTCCTTTCTGTGCAGACATTACATTACCTTCTCTATCGGTCATCTCATATACCTCGCCATATGCAGTATCTACAAAATTATTCATAAAGAAATCAATCGTTCCATCAGCAACTTCAATAAACTTGTTTTTATCATCCTCATTATCGCTGATGTAATAATTCATCATACCGCTTGTATATGCCTGCTCAACTTCCCAGAACAATTTATATGCAGGTTCATCATTTACAAAACAAGGCCCTCCATAATTAAAATCATAACCTCCATTATTCAATAGGTCATACATTAAAGTTTTAGCTGCCTCACGATATCGTTCCTGTGGATTTACCAGATATCCTCTTGCAAGGCACCATGCTGTTTTATACATATGGCCAATAAAAATAAGGCCTGTTGGTTCTCCCCAGTTACTGTTATAACCTTCGGGAAAACCAAGATCTAACAATTCCATGTCAGGTATCATATGCTCTTCAATATTATTGGTCAGTTGTTCCAGCCTATTATAAAAGAAAGGATCTTTTGTTAACAGGTACATGTATAATCCCTGAAGTGTAATTCCGTCAACTGTTGGTGTAAAACCTTTTCCATGGGGATTGCTCCAATTAAGATCTGCCTCGTAATAATATCCATAATAATCTGGTCTGTCATCCCACAGGTTTTCGTTGATAACATCTAATGAATTATTAAGCATTTCCCAGTGTACATGTTCGTTGAAAGCATTTTCTGATATTTCCTGATTTTCAAAACGAACACCACCAGTAGCATCGGCCATTGCAACCATACCTATATTAGCATAGTGTTGAAAAAATGAATATTTATATGAATTATCATAATCGTTTAATATGTCTCCGTTGGCATTAACATTTACATACCATCCACCATTAGTTTCATCCCAATAATAATCATACATAAATTGCAATGCCTTGTTAGCATGATTTAAATAAGATGTATCTCCGGTTACCATAAAGGCACGGGCATAGGCATATGCAGCTTGTGTTTGGGCTATTATTGTTTTAATATCATCGGTTGGATTTCCTTCCCGATCAACATAACTAAAAAAACCTCCATGCTCAGAATCATAAGCAGATTTCCAAAAATCTGCCCAATCGGATACAAGAGATTTTGCCAAATCAGGGTTTTTCAAGTAATTGCTCTTAACAGTATATGGCCCGGAAGGAGTCTCTTTTTTAGTTACAGTTACAATCCAGTCTTGTGTGATTGTATCATTATTTTCATGATTGATATATCGGATTGTATATGTTAGCGGATTAGTAAAATCTTGTTGACTTTCAGTGTATTGCATTTCACCATTGACAATATAATCAATTCCTTCAGCTTTGTTAAAATATTGAGTAAGTTCTGATATTGATACATTTGCACCAACTGTAATATTTATGGTATAATTGTCATGATCAATTTCGGTAGGTCCAATTTGACCTTTAACTTTAAAGTATACAATATCATTAGGATCATAAATGCTCCAGATAATTTCGTTATATTCAAAATTATCCCATCCAATATAATACGTTTTACCTGCCTCCAGTAGAAGGGCAACACCATCTTTAGTGCCAGCAATACAACCGGAAGTTGCAAAATACTCGGGTGTACAATCGCAATCTTCTTTAATATATAAATAGGCATATTGTTCCTCACCTTGAATGCTTCCAATTACTTTGTATTCGTTTTCAGTAGGTGTGTACTTGTACCAGTAGCCATTTTTTTCAGATGGAACAGCATAGACTACTCCTTTATCTATTTGTATGCTTGAATCACATATTTCACCAGTAGTAAAATCTCTTTCACTTATTGTCCATTTTGCACTTATAATGTCATTATCATGATATAGATTTATATAATAGAGACTTCCCGAATCAGCAGGGAAATCTAAAAATTTACAGTCAGAACAATTATTATCCCAAATCATCCAGTCCGGAGTATACCTTATCACTGTGTCTTTATGAACAGTTATCGCACGAATATCCCAGGTACCATTTCCAAATCCACAAGTTGAGATTGTAATCATTTTATTCTTAACAGCTGATAATTTATACCAGATTTCATCTGAATTATTTACTGATGATAATTCTATTGTATCTCCAACTTGAACGGGTATAGCATTATGATAATACTCTCCCGGATAAGGATCTGTGAGTTTTATTTCCCAATTAAAATCAGTATCACTTTCACTATATACTTTGAAAAAATACTTATTACCTGAATCAGCGTAAAATCTAGTGTTATAATTGTAACCTGCATTACAATAGTAGCCTTTCACATCATTAATATAATATAAGTCACCACAATTTCCTTCATAAACGTCACAATATGCATCAATTCCTTCAGGAATATTACAAAAATCAATGTTGATATTACCATCATCAGGAGCTTCAAAAGAATAATATAACTCAGGTAATCTTCCTGAATAAAAAGTATTAATACCTGTATCTGCAGGTATAGCTTCACTACAACTTTCACCAGGTAAAATTTCTTCTTCCAATAATGTCCAGTCAAATTCTGTTGTGTCAACTAATTTATTATGGTTAAATGAAATTTTATAATCTCCGGCGGAATCCGCAATAAATACAAAAGAGGTATCATTAATTTCAAAAATATACAATTCTTTGTAAGCACAATCGTAAGAAAATTGAATATCCCAATTTTCTATTTTCTCTACTATTTCAGGATTAACTGAAATTATAACTTTAGCTTTTGCTGCAACACTATATTCAAACCATTGAATACCTTCTTCTGGTAAATTCACGTGATTAATTCCTTCGATGGCAGATATCGGATATGAACATAGTTCACCTGATTCTGGTTGAACTTCGATTAAATACCAGTTATAAATTTCTTGTGCTGTACCATTAAAAAGAAACCAGTGCACATAGTACTGCATTGAAGAATCTACTGGTATAACCAAATGTGTCTGATAATCACAATAATCATCATTTGTGCCAATCAGAACATCAAGACTATCATAAACCGTAACTTTAGTATCAAGCCCTGTAAGATTGCAATTTCCGATAGCAACATAACCATTAAAATCTGGTGTAAAATAATAGAATTGTATCTCTTTACTGGCATCGGCAACATTGTTTGTATCACAGGATGCTATTACAGCAGTTTCAATTGTTGTGCCTCCTTGTGCTGAACTATAACTACAAATCGAAAATGTAATTAACATACTTGTCAATAACTGTTTAATTTGTTTCATAATATTACTTTTTAAGATGATTATTTTATTTATATCATTATTATGATACTTTAATTCAAGAAAT
>JAFGOZ010000714.1 GCA_016926235.1 Bacteroidales bacterium
GCTCAGATGGTTAGAGCGCATGATTCATAATCATGAGGTCCCGAGTTCAATTCTCGGTCTCGCTACACTGAAAATCAACCACTTACATAATCAAATATGTAGGTGGTTTTTGTTTTGTGCTAGGTTTGTGCTAGGTTTTGGTTTTTTTACAAATTTATCACCTGAAATTTATTCATTAAAACACCCCCGCACTCATAAATCAGGGGGTCGTTGGTTCGATCCCAACTGGGCCCACTCAAAATCAAGAAGTTACAACCTCAACAATTGTAACTTTTTTTTTTGGTGCCAGTTTGGTGCCAGGATTTGGATAAAATTAGAATGATCTAGCTTAAAAAGTGAAATGGAATATTCTTCATACTAAAAGAGCTACCAAATCTGAATTTGTAGGTTAGTATTTTCTGATATCGTAATTGTCTTTATACCTCCTTTTACCGTGTCAGACAAGGATAGATTTTAAACTAAGTATCGAGTTATAGTGAGTTTGTGATATTCCTTTGTTAACTTAATTTTACATACCCTCAATTACATTCTTAATATATCGATCACAAGCTAATAGGAAATCATCAAAATCTTCATAACTGATCATTGAATTGTTAATTCGATATCCTTTATCAGTTAGAATAAGACCATAATCCTGTCCTGTCTGAATGGTGCCTGATGAAATATCTTTGTCCAGATGCTGCAAGGCATTTCTGAAGTCAGTAATTCCTTGTTCTTTAGATATAATTCTTTTATATAATTCCTTATCCACTTTGACTTGTGATGCTTTCATTGATCTATGTGCCCTAATAAATGACACTATTCTTTTTGCATCAGAAATTAAGTCTTCCGCATGACTCGCGGCTAAACACAAATACTTTCCATCATTGTCTGACAGACATTTATGAATATTTGTAAAAACGATTCTTCTCTGGTCAATCAATTTATCAATAATTCTGACCATCACGATTAAAAATGAGGTATCTGGTGGATTAGTTGGGAGATTGAATAACACTTTTAATTTTAAATTGTTATAAGCAGCTTTTCTACCATGAAGCTTATCTGGAGGCATATGTGAAATGAACATAGTAAAGCGAAGATTTACAAAAGATTATTTGTTCTTAAAGTTAGTGGATTATTAGTTGGAAAAACCAAAGATTATTGCCGCAGTTAGCCAGACCAAATTGACCATCCAAAAGTTGGAGGTAAAAAATCATTAGTTAATCTTGGATATTGGCTAGGTTTAAGACCTTAATATGAATTGGTCAAAGAAAGATGGATTTTTAAATGCCAGACACTCACAAGACCAAATATAGATGTCTTTTTGTTTGTTGTCAGTTGACTCCACTCATAATCAAGAAGTTACAACCTCGAAAGTTGTGACTTCTTTTTGGTGCCAGAGTGGCGCCAGTATTTAAGGAAAAACGAACAGATAATTTCCCGTAATTGCACATGTTGTGGAAACTTAACTTCAACTCTTTGGACTTATTTATGTAATTTTAAATCAAATCTTGAAATTGAATGATTAATCTAATAAGTTACTCATTTAAATGCCTTTAGAACTTACACAACATCAACAACGTATTTTTGAAGGATTAAAAAGAATAGGTGGGGAAATCTCCAACTTGTATTTGGATGGTATTAGAATCCTTGAATCTGACCTATTTATCTCCAAATCATATTTATTGGGTCATATTGCCCGTGAAATCGATGGAGGTCTGAGAGATATACTTGCATCTGAAAACAAAATGGAAATCATAGGAACTAATGTACCTAGTATAGAGAAGAATAAGCACATAAATTCAATACTACTTTCATTAGGATTGTCTGATAAATCTGACTTTGCAAGTAATTGGCATTCAATTTCGTCTCAATTTAATATTTATGCTCATCGACACGGAGCCTATAAAGAGTCGCGTGATCCTTCTTCGATTATTCAATTATGGGGTAAATATGAACAAGTATTATATAAGCTTGTAGGAAGTTTTTATTCCATTACGGATCGAATTGATAGGATACTAAGATTCGAAGAACCTTCAAATAATGTTATAAATACTCTTTCAAACCTGCTTAAAGATAGCACCCTTGAGGCCTATTTCTATAAAAACCTTCATAATCCAAAATGGTTTATCCCGTTAAGAGACAAAAAGTTCTTTTCATGTTCACAACTTAAACAATCAGTTGAAACTGAAAATGGTATTCGATATTTGTACTGGAATCAATTATATTATTTTAAAAATATTTTGGACAATACTTTAGATGATGAAAAGCCTCGAATTCAAGAAATTTATTCTAGCCTTATAAGTATAATTATTGATATATCTTCTGAAAATTGGCAGAAAGATGAATTACTTAATCCCTATATATGGCATGATGTCATATTGCTTTTGAACAAGATTCCAATCGCTTACCATTCAAAGTTCCTATATGACTTTATACCTACATGGTTCTCAAAAAAGGACGACAATTTGCTATCCAGTGCGGATTTAATTTCAGAACTTCTTCCGCATGTTCTTGAGGATGATGGACCTATTGACTTAAAAGAGTACTTTGTTTGGACTGTCTTGCAACTGATTGAAAAGAAAGATTATTCATTTAATAACAGGTTTGAATTCATATTTCAAAATCATTGGTTAGGTTCTCTCGAAGCGATTGAGTCCATTTCAACAAGGATAGCAGAGAACTTAAATATTGAGAGTTCGAGTGAATTCTTCATTAAATCAATATGTCAGATTAATTGGTTTCAATTTCCTCATTCCAAAATTGAACTCTTAAATGAAGGATTTGTTATTGAATTGACGAAAAGTAACACCAAGGTCGCTATTT
This sequence comes from Bacteroidales bacterium, assembly GCA_016926235.1. The sequence goes on from JAFGOZ010000714.1 coordinate 2,806, forward strand.
CTATTAGCAAAATTAATTCCGAATTTATTTGGGAAGGATTTATTTCAGCTATTGAAAACCAAAAATTTGGTATAGATGGACAGAAGGTTTCGAATTTAATTATAACTGCGATTAAGAACAATAAGCTCTCATTATCGGCTGAGGGTAAAGAAAAAATTATTAATGGAATAGAGTTTTTTTGTAAACATGACTTCAATAATACACATTTCCCAAAATTGGATGAATCTATTGATTCTTACCACAAAGATGACACTAATGGGATTTTAATTATGCTTCTCATTAAGACCTTATCAAAGGCTTCATTTTTGAACACACAGAAAATTCAAAAAATTATTGAGACACATCTATTGACCGAAAGATATGACATTTTCAGACGCATTGCCTTCGAAACCATTGCGGTTGCTTATCAAAATCTAAATCCATGTTTTTGGAAATTATTAAATAATAATGAGTCAAAACATCTTCTTACTTCGGGATATCTTTTTAATGAAGTATATAAGTTATTAAACAGGAATTGTCAGTCTTTCACGAAGAGACAAAGTCATGTTTTAAGGGAGTTATTAATAAATACTGCTGAACAATTTGAAAAATCTTCTGAATACTGGTTATTTAAATATCTGTCAGCCCTCAGAAAAAATGATGTATTTAAAAATGATTATGATAGATTATCTCAAAAACTTGGCCTTACTTTTAAAGACATAGAAGAAAGTGGTAATGTTAAGACTCATTGGAGAAAAAGAGACACATTTAAAGTAAGCGAATTTGAAACATTATCGATTAAAGAGATTGTCGATAGAATCCTTTCTTTTGAAGATAAAGGTGGGTGGGCGGATCCTAACGAGGAAAGCCTTGGAATAATGTTACAAAATGATTGCTCTAACCAACCTCAAAAATATTCTCAAAATCTCGACTATTTTCTCAATATACCACACATTTACGCATATTACCTTATCCGTTCTTTTGAACAAACATGGAATAACGATAAAGAAATAGAGTGGATAGATATTCTAGCATATATTCAAAAATATTTAAATAACCCACTATTTGGAAGTGCTCATTTGGAAAGGAAAAAATCGGATTCAATTCACGATTATAAACTTGTCCTGGGAGCTATAGCACAATTGATTTCAAGTGGGTCAAATATGGATAATCATGCTTTTGAAGGTTCATTAACAGTCATAGCTCAAAAAATTGTTTTTAGGTGCATTAATTGGGTTACAGCGTCAGAAGAATTTGAGGCAACAAATATGGATTATCCAACCTACTTTCTGAACTCGACTAATGGAAAAATAATCGATTCACTAATCATACTATCACTCAGGATAGCGAGACTCAAAAATTATAATATAGATTCATCCGAAATAAAGTGGAATGAGGAAACTCGGGTCGTATTTGAAAAATTACTTAAATCAAAAGTCTTAGAAGCATACATAGCAATGGGATTTTTCTTTCGAAATTTGATGTACCTGGATTCAAAATGGACTATCGATAAAATTAAAGAAAATCAAGATCAGGAGATTAATTTACTTTGGCGTGCGATTATTGAAAGTTATGTATTTAATAGAACTATTATTGGTGAAGTTAAAATATATGAGCTATTCAAACCATATTACAGGAGATACATTTTATCAGAGGATGATAAAAGAAGATTTTCAGGGATAGTTGATCATTGTACAAGCTATTTTCTGCTTTACTGTGAGAATAAAACTGAAGGTAATCTTATTAAAGAAATAATAAGTTCAAAAAAAACACATTTAATTCATTTAGTCATAGATGAGATCTGTTGGAAATGGAAGAATGGATTATTCTCTGTTCAATCAAAGAGTGAAATAGTTGAGGATAATATTATAGAATTTTGGATAGAGATTATAACAATCTTTAGAGACGATGATAATATTGAGAGCAAAAAATGTATATCATATTCAAATAGGTTTCTTTCTATATTCTGCGTAATTGATGATAGGATTTTACCATTGATTATGGAAGCCTGTGAATATTTGCAATATGGCTATGATACATCCTATATAGTTGAAGAATTACAAAGATTAAAAGATCACGGGGAAACTATTGTTATGGCAGAGCATATATTGGAAATATATTTGAAAATCCTACAGGTGGTAACACCAGATTATAATCCTAAGTTTATACAAAATACAATAGATTACATTTTTAAGATTAAAGATAACCATCTAAAAGAAAAGTGTAATGAGGTATGTAATATATATGCAACTCGTGGATATTTTTTACTCAGAGAAATCTACTCCAAACATAATTCCGTGTGAGAACTTCATAGGAATTACTTCAAATCACTCTTACTCGAAAACCTGAAAAACTAATTCTTTATAGGTGTTATAAAGGGATTTATAAGATCAAAAGTAAGTATCTTTTTGATTGGTGCCAGTTTTGGCAACTTTATATTTTGGGGAAGTCTTCGTGGAAAAAATTAAGATCGTATTTAAGACCTTGAATATCGCTGAATAAATATTTGCCACAAATCCTCTTTGATGTAAGATACTTGTACAAGGAAATGCCTTCCATCCCCTCAAAATCTGGCTTCGCAAATATTTCATTATAGGGTAATCTATACTCTTTTATTACTTTTTCTTTTCCCAAATTCTCATAAAAGAATAGATCATCAATTGTCTTGTCCAATGTGCAATCTGAACCGTTATTATCATATAGGACAAAGCAACTATTTACTTGATCACAATTATCCGTCTTCTATCTACCTTTTTTGATTCGGTCTAAGTCTGCATGAGCCAATGAACCTGACCATTCTCCGCCGGAGTTAATTGACCACTTCTCGCCGGTTTCAAATAACTGTTATCATGTGGATTACATTTTTGAATTTAAGACTGGCTGAAAGTGGTCAAAGCCACCGGCTTATGCAACATGGGAACAATCCCATCTTTAAAAGATTGAGTGAGCGTCTTGAAGAATTAAGAAGAAAGGCAGAGATTGGGTTGATATAATCTGTCGAGTTTATAAAAGAACTCTGTCAGATAGCAAAAGAAACCCTTCAGGCAGAGAAACAAGTCGATACAGTTGATCTTCATAAAAAGGCTAAAGCAGCCACTTACGGAATTGTTTCTTGAATTAAAAACTGATACAACTCCTGCAATTGTCGAAAGAATCGTTAATGGCATTGATGAGATTGTACGACATGTCCGTTTTGAAGGATGGCAGAACTCGACTGTGGGAGAGAGAGAAGTAAAACGCGAACTCCGAAAAATTCTGTTGGCTAAGTATCAAATTAAGGACGAAGACCTATTCATTAGGGCATACGATTATATTAAAGAGTACTATTGATTTTCCATAAAATTTCCTCTGGAATTTTTTTTCATATTTGGGGTTTTTTGATTTCTGGCAGTTTTTCTGAAAAAATTTTTAAAACCGAAATCGGCCTTAAATTGATTTACAGGATTCCAGGTATAGTCTTTAACACGCGCTATTGAACCCATTCTGTAATCATCACATAATCTATCTATAATAAGGGATACGAGACCAGGAGAGAAGTTCTCTGGGAGGCTCGGGGGGAGGGGTAAATATGATGGTCAAGTATCTGATTACTCAAGCTGCAAATTTTGCACCATGATGTACTGATTTGATTATAATCGCAAACTGTCATAAACATCCAAAATTTCTCTTTCACGCAATCCGAGATATCTCCGAGTTATTGCCGGACTACTGTGCGAGAACAATTCC
>JAFGOZ010000715.1 GCA_016926235.1 Bacteroidales bacterium
CAGAAAAGAAACGCAAAACATCACTTTCGAAACTGTTAACGTAACCAGGGGAACTGTAAGCAATTCAATTACTGCAACCGGAACTATACAGGCAGTTAAAACCGTGGAAGTAGGAACGCAGGTTTCAGGAGAGATCAGTAAAATATATATCGATTATAACTCAACGGTCAAAGCAGGCCAGTTACTGGCCGAGCTTGACCGGAAACCGCTTGTAACAGCTTTAACCATTGCCGAAGCTTCGCTTGATAACGCAAAGGCGGAAATAACATATCAAACTGCAAATTATAACCGTACTAAGGCATTGTTTGAAAAAAAACTCGTTGCTGAAAGTGATTTTGACCTGGTTTTATATAATTTTGAAAAGGCTAAAGCTACTTTGAAAACAGCACAGCTAAACTACGATAAAGCAAAAATAAATCTTGATTATGCTTTTATTTATTCCCCTATTGACGGGGTAGTACTTGACAGGGCTGTGAGTGAGGGACAAACTGTAGCGGCAAGTTTTAGTACTCCCACGTTGTTTACAATTGCCCGTGATCTTACCCAGATGCAAGTTGAAGCTTCTGTTGATGAAGCCGATATAGGGCAGGTGAAAGAAGGGCAAAGGGTTAGTTTCACTGTAGATGCTTATCCTGACCTGGAGTTTTCCGGAGAAGTCATCCAGATACGTTTACAACCAGTGATAACATCTAATGTAGTTACCTATACCGTAATAGTCAAAGCTGCAAATACTGATTTAAAATTGATGCCAGGAATGACTGCCACTATTACCGTATACGTTGAAGAAGCAGAAAATGTAATAGTAGTGGCTAGTAAAGCCCTTCGTTTTAAACCCGACAATGATGTACTACTTGCTTATATAAAAAACCTTCCTAAAGACGGACAGTCTTTTAGTGGCAAAGATATTCCCGGGGCGCAAACAAGCTCTTCTCCTTTCCCAGATAATCCGGCCATGGATAATCAGAAGAAGTTTATTGATAAAGTGAATGCTAATCAGGAATACTCCGAGGTTTGGGTAAAAAGCGATAACACTATTCATCCTGTGCGGATTAACACAGGTATTGACAATGATATAAATGTTGAGATTTTATCAGGGCTGAAGGTGGGTGATGAAGTGGTTGTTGCAATGTCTTCGTCTGATAATAAAAGTGGTGTAAAACAACAAAACGCAAGTAGTCCATTTATGCCCAAACCTCCTTCCCGGAAAAAAGATTAAAAATAATATGGTTAATAAGAAGATAATAGAAATTAAAAATCTGAAAAAAGATTTTCACGTTGGAGAAGTAACTGTTCATGCTCTCCGTGGCATTGACATGGAAATAGAGGAAGGTGAATTTGTTGCCATTATGGGTGCAAGCGGTTCAGGGAAATCAACTTTACTTAATATCATTGGTTGCCTTGACAAACCAACTTCCGGACAGTACTTTATCGATGGCGTATCTATAGCAGGGATGACTAAAAACGAGCTTTCCTACCTGCGAAACCGTAAATTAGGTTTCATATTCCAGTCATATAATCTTCTCTCCCGCACGACGGTGTTTGAAAATATAGAATTACCATTGCTTTATAATTCAAAAATAAAAATAAAAGTAAGAAAAGAAATAACACGGAATGCCATAGAGGCCGTTGGTTTATCCGATCGTATGTACCATATGCCTAACCAGCTTTCGGGAGGACAGCAACAAAGGGTTGCTATTGCTCGATCGTTGGTAAATGATCCTGTATTGATATTAGCAGATGAAGCCACAGGGAACCTTGATACACGTACGTCATATGAGATAATGGCGTTGTTACAGGATCTCAATGATAAAGGAAAAACAATTCTCCTTGTTACCCATGAACCCGGTATTGCCATGTGTGCTAAGCGTAACGTGATTCTCAGGGACGGTCATATTGTTAAAGAACAACGGGTTACCAAAAGATCAAACGCACTCGAGATACTCCACAGTTTACCCTCGGATGAGGACTATGATTAATTTTATATAAAAAATGAATTATTTAAACCTGATAAAAATAGCTATAAATGCTTTGCGCCGGAATAAAACAAGGTCTTTTCTCACTATGTTGGGAATTATTATAGGTGTAGGCTCGGTGATTGCCATGCTCGCCATAGGACAGGGTTCTAAAAAAAGCATCCAGGAACAGGTATCGGAAATGGGGGCAAACCTCATTATGATCATGCCGGGTTCTCAGTTCATGGGCGGTGTACAATTAGGAAGTGCCAGTAGCAAAAGCCTTACTATGGAAGACATTGAGGAAATTAAAACAAATTCTCCGTCGGTAATAATGGTATCCCCTGAAGTGCGAAGCAGCGGACAAGCGATCTATGCAAATCAGAATTCACCAACCAGTATTTACGGAGTTGATGTTCAGTATCTTGCTATTAAAAAAACATCAATAAATAATGGACGCAAGTTTACAGGAAGGGAAATTAAAACATCGGCCAAAGTATGCCTGTTGGGTCAAACCGTTATTGATAATCTGTTTGACGAAAATACCGATCCTATTGGCAGAATTATACGTTTTAACAGTATCCCGTTGAAAGTAATTGGAGTACTGGAAAGAAAAGGGCAAAATACATTTGGACAGGACCAGGACGATTTGATCATTGCCCCTTACACTACCGTGCAAAAACGTATTCTGGCTATTTCTCATATACAAGCTATACTTGTATCGGCAGTTAGCGAAGGTAAATCGCAACAGGCGGTAAATGAGATTGAAACAATATTACGAACTAACCATAAAATAAAAGATAACGAAGAAGACGATTTTGAAGTACGCAGCCAGGAAGAACTTGTAAAAACATTTAGTTCTATTAGCAATGTGTTAACTATTCTCTTGGGCGCTATAGCCGGTATTTCGCTTTTGGTGGGTGGCATAGGGATAATGAATATTATGTATGTTTCAGTAACCGAACGTACACGGGAAATAGGTTTACGTATGTCTATTGGCGGGCGTGGAATAGATATTCTTATGCAATTTTTAATAGAATCGATTTTAATAAGTATTATAGGCGGAATACTTGGTATCCTGTTAGGTATTTTTGCTTCAAAAACAATTGCCATAATAATGCAATGGCCTGTTGTAATTATGCCGCAAGCTGTAATTCTCTCTTTCCTTGTATGTACAGTTATCGGAATCTTTTTCGGTTGGTATCCCGCCCGTAAAGCAGCTAACCTTGACCCAATTACTGCACTTCGATATGAATAATTTTTATTGCCAGCTTTTTTACAATTTACAAAAAATAAGATCAAAAGTCAATACCCTAAACAGTGATATATATCATTAAAAAACAACTCGTCAATGAAATAAAAATTACCAATTTATATGTAAATTTAATAGATGAATAGTATAATGAAAGGTTGCTTTTTCAGAACTAAATAATATTACGTTTAATGAGGGTATTGATGTTTGGATGGGAATTACCGCCGCATATATCCGGTGGTCTCGGGACAGCCTGTTATGGCCTTACAAAAGGATTATCGGCATATGGCGATGTTGAGATAACATTTGTTGTTCCTAAATTGTATGGCGATGAAGATCAAAGCTCAGTAAAACTGATAAGTGCAAGCGACATTGAACTTACTCATCTTGAAGCAAACCAGAAAAAAAAACTTGAAGAGTTTATGAATAATTGGCCTTATACTAAATTTTCTGCATATATTACTCCCGAACAATTTGAGAAGCTTGATAATGAAAAGAAAGAAAGAATTAGAAATTCTTTAAGAAAATCCCGGCTCGGTAAGTTTGGATTTTCCGGTAAATATGGAACAGGACTTTATGAGGAGATTTACCGTTATGGGATTATTGCATCGGAAATAGCCAAGAATGAACCTCATGACATTATCCATGCACACGACTGGTTAACCTTTGAAGCTGGTATTGAAGCAAAAAAAATCTCTGGCAAGCCTTTATTTGTGCATATACATGCTACTGAATTCGACAGATGTGGTGATAATATAAACAAACAGGTTTATGAAATTGAGCAGTACGGTATGCATTATGCTGATAAAGTAATAACTGTGAGTAATTATACCAGGAATGTTGTTATTGAGAAATACAATATTAATCCAGATAAAGTTATTGCCATACATAACGGAGTGGATATTAATAATGCGTATATTAATTTAGTTAGACCAACCAGGGCTATTTTAAATGATAAAATTGTAACCTATTTAGGCAGGATTACTTTTCAAAAAGGGCCTGAATATTTTATTAATGCTGCCTGCAAAGTTCTTCAAAAGATGAACAATGTTAGGTTTGTGATGGCTGGTAGTGGTGATAAAATGGATGATATGATCAAATACGTTGCCAGACTTGGAATATCGAATAAATTTCATTTTACGGGTTTTTTAAACGGGAGTGAAGTTAAACGTATGTATTTAGCCAGTGATTTATACGTAATGCCTTCTGTTTCCGAACCTTTTGGCATATCCCCTTTAGAAGCTTTACAAAACAATATTCCTGTGATTATATCGAAACAATCGGGAGTATCGGAAGTTTTAAAACATGCAATTAAAATAGATTTTTGGGATACAGACAGAATGGCCGACATAATATATGGGATATTAAATTATAAAGCTTTACATAATTTATTGAAAAATAAGGGTAGAGAGGAGGTAATGAATTTAAACTGGCGAAATGCAGCAGGGAAAGTCAGGGAATTATATAACAATATTTTAATTAAAAAGGCGGGATAAAAACTAAGATTAAATACAATTTACTTGGTTCGGGTTTCTGATTAGTGTTGTATATTGATAAAATGAAAAGTTTTAATATGCTTTTAATTCAAAAGGCACATCAACTATTTCAATAAATTCTTCGCCTTTTTC
>JAFGOZ010000716.1 GCA_016926235.1 Bacteroidales bacterium
AAATATTTGTTTATCCACTACGTGGAATATATTGCTTTTGTAATGTCTTATTCTACAATACTTAATCCGCTACGCGGAATTTCGCCGCAGGCGACTAAGTATTGTAGAAAAAATGACCCCCTGGTTTGAAATACCTCGTAGAGGTTTGACAAAATGGGCATTATAGCATTATTACAATAATTTGCTCGGACACTATTGAAAAAAATACAAATAATTTAACAATAAATGATATGGCTCCATTTTACATTTGGATATTTTTTACGTTAAAATAATTTATATGAAAAGGTTTTTATTAATTATCACCATTATAACTTTCGTTTCCCGGAATTTTGGGTATGGCCAGACTGATGGGTTTGGTGTAACAAACGGAGGTAATTCCGGTGCAACAGTAACCGTTAATAATGAAGTTGATTTTCAATCCTATGCAGGATCAGGCTCCCCGTATATTATAAGAATAGATGGGACAATTGATGTAGGTTCAGGTGTTAATGTAACAAGCAATAAAACAATTATGGGGATTGATGAAAATTCTACTATCATAGGCCCGATTAATATAAGTAATGGTTCAAACAATGTAATTGTAAAATATCTGAATATTACCAATCCATCAGGTGATGGCATCACAATAAGGGAAGGATCGCATGTTTACGTAAGTCATTGTACTGTATATGATTGTGGTGATGGCTGCATAGATGTGACTGTTCAGTCTGATTTTGTTACTATTTCGTACTGCAGGTTCTTCTATGAAGATGTTTCTGTTCACAAATTTGCAAATCTAATTGGAGCAAGTGATACAGATACGTTGGACAGAGGCAAACTGCATGTGACATTTCATCATAACTGGTGGGACAGAGGCTGTGATTCCCGGATGCCAAGAGCCAGGTTTGGCAGGGTACATATGTATAATAATTACTTTAGTTGCAGGGATAATAATTACGCCAGTCGTTCAAGAATTGAAGCACAAATCTTTTCAGAATATAATTATTATGACAGCATTAGGGATCCGTTTACGGTAGAAGATGGAGGAATTGCAAAAAGTATAGGTAATATCTATTACAAATGCTATAACTCCATATACCCGGGAACTGACAGCGTTTTCAGTCCAGACTATTCCTATTCATATACATCTGCTGAATGTGCAAAAAAAGAAGTGATGTTTATGGCGGGTAACATTCCTCAGGATAGAATATTTAAAGGTACGATAACAAGAAAAACAGATTATGAATCTTTGGTAATAGTACAAAATGTTGAAATGGATAGCATACAATATAGTTGGATAAATGCGGATTCTGTTGATGCAATTGGCCTTCCAACAGGAATTACCACAGTGAAAAATTTTAATACCAACACTCTTAAACTACAAGGAATCCCAACTGATACGGGCATGTTTATTATAACCATCGCTTCTATTGGTTGTGCAGTAGGTGATACTAGAATTGATACAATAAAGGTATTAGACAGTTCAACTGGAATAAAAAATTTAATGGGTTATAATACAGCTGCTTTGGTATTTCCAAATCCATCAAACAAAAAATGTACTATATCTCTGGAACAATTAAATGATAAAATAAATGAGGTAATTGTATATGATGTAAATGGCAAGCTGGTTTATCGGCAATCCTTCAGCAATAACCCGTTAATTAATATTAATCATAATTTAAATCAGGGAATTTATATCCTCCAGGTTATAGGACAAAATGGAATATATTTTAACAAGCTCTTGGTCAAAGATATTTAAACATTAACGCTTTAAGGCCTCCAGATCGAAATTAAATACATAAGATAATATTTTAAAACAGAAAAGAAAATTACTCTGTCAGCCTTTCATTTTATCTCGATATTCAGTTGGTGTCATTCCTGTATATTTCTTAAAGCATTTGCTAAAATAAGCGGGCTCGTTAAAACCTACCTTGTAAGCAATTTCAGAAAAGGTTAAATGTTCAGCTTCCATAAGTTGAATTGCTCTTTTTATCCTCATTTCGAGAATAAAATCTACCGGAGATAAGCCGATTATTGATTTTAATTTTTTATAGAATTTAGTCCTGCCTAAAGAAAGGCTTTTGGCGAAATCATCGATTTTAATATCTGAAGATTCAATATTGTTTTCAATGTACTCCATTACCTTTTGGATAAAATGATCATTTACCGGGTTTATTTTTGGGACAGAAGGGGTAAGTTCCAATTTTTGAGCCTGCTTTCTATCCCTTTTAGTAAATAATTCAAGGTAATATTCCTTTAAGAATTTTCTTTGTCCTATTATACTTGAGATTTTTGCTTTCAGGTATTTTGAACTAAAGGGTTTTGGCAGATATTCATCAATACCGTACTCAAGTCCTTTTATTCTATCTTCGATTGTACTTTTTGCGGATAAAATTATAATAGGAATATGATTGACAGAATTTTCCTGCTTTATTTTTTGCACCATTTCCAGTCCATCCATAACAGGCATCATAACATCGCTTATGATTATATCAGGAACAACATCCAGGGCTTTTTTATATCCATCCATACCATTTACTGATGTAAATACCTGGTAATCATCTTTTAGTATTTTTTTTATAAACTGTCTTAGTTCTGCATTGTCCTCAACTACCAGAATAACAATTTTATCAGTTGTTGCAAATTCTTCCGAAACTTCAATTGATTCGGCTAATATTTGCGCTCCATCATCTAAAATAAATTCAGCTAGAGGATCATTCTCAAAGTTTGATCTTTCAGTAGGTATAATAACTTTAAACTCAGTACCCTTACCTGGTTCACTTTTTACTTCAACTGTCCCATGCAACAATTGAACCATTTCTTTTACCAGCGATAAACCAATTCCTGTTGAAGGTTGAAGAAAACTTTTTTGAATAATTGTTTCAAAACGTTGAAATATATCATCCAGTTTTGTTTTGCTTATACCAATTCCTTCGTCCTTTACAATAATAATAAAGTTATTATCTTTCCTGCTGATTTTAACAAATACATTTTTTCCTTTTGGCGTAAATTTTATAGCATTTGAAAGCAAATTATAAAATATCTTTTCCAGTTTGTCTTTATCTGAATAAATATTGAAGACTGCCAGATCAGAATAAAAATTTAACTTTATCTGTTTTTCTTTCGCTAAATGGCTAAAATCGTTTGTAATTTTCTCAATAAAACGAATTCCATCAAAGTATTCAATCACAACTTTCATTTTATTCGTCTGCACTTTTCTAAAATCCAATATTTGATTAATAAGACGGAGTAACCTGTTTGTATTGGATTGTACTAAGAGCAAGCTTTCCTTCATTGGTTTTGAGAGCTCTTCTTTTTCGAGGATTTCTGTTATCGGATTTGATATCAGTGTGATGGGGGTGCGCAATTCATGGGAAACATCAGTGAAAAACTGCAATTTCATTTGGCTTAACTGTTTCTCAATATTAACCTGGTTTCTTAGGCGATAGATATATATGAAAATGTAGACTGTGATTGATAATACAGTAATAAAGCCAAGAAAATAGACTAACCATGCCCAACGGGTTTCCCAAAATGTAGGTATAACGGAAATAGATAAAGCCTTTGTATTATCAACCCAAACCCCATCACTATTCGTAGATTTTACCATAAAGGTATATTCTCCTTTTTTCAGGTTCAGGTAGTTTGCCGATCGGTTATTTTTCTCATAATTCCAATCGTTTTCAAAACCTTCCAGCCGCCAGGCATATTCAATTCTATCAGGATCAATAAAGTCAAAAGCAGCAAAGTGAAAAATGATATTTCTTTCATGTGGATAAATAACTATCTTTTGGGAACTATTTACTTTACGTTTTGAATTATTACTTTGAACAATAATTGAAGTAAAAGCCATAGGAGGGATGAAGGTATCATTTTTTATTTCATAGGGGTTCATCATTACTATTCCATTTTCAGTAGCAAATACAAAATCCTTAAATCTCCTTATGGGAAGGGCTTCCGTTAAAACATAACTTTGATGGAGGAATGGCGTACTAAAATTTTCAAAGCTTTTATGATCCGGGTTAAAGCGGGTAAGCCCATTTTCAGAAACTATCCACAAATTTTTGTTATTGTCTTCCAGCATTGACATTGTTATATCTGATGCCAAACCATCTCTTACAGTATATGATTGGAATGCAATGCTATCAGAAAGCAAGTTGTCAGAAACAATTCTGTTTATACCTCCGTTTGAGGTGCATAAGTATATGTTGCCCCTGCTATCCTGATAAATATGCATAATGTCGTTGGCAGATAAACTTGAACTATTGGTTCTTTGCCCTTCGTTTTGGTAAAATGTTATTTTCTCCGGGCTATTATAAAAAGCAGAATAAGTTAGTAAACCCTCTGTGGTGGCAATCATTATTACACTATCATCTGATTCAGAAATATACCTGATCCTGGAGAACTTACTTTTTGGATAACCTTTTAAATCATTACTTTTATTGATGAACCGGATTTTTCCATCGGCTTTGGTTTTAACCAGATTGAGCCCTCCTCCATATGTGCCAATCCATATATTCTGACGACTATCCCTGAAGATCGAATTAATCCTGTTGTTATTTAAACTATAGGGATCCAGAGAGTCATTTGCATAATGATGAATAGTATATGAAAAAGCGGTCTTTTTCTTTAAAATATACAAACCTTTTTGCCGGGTACCAATCCATATAGTATGATCATCATCCTGAAACATGCAATAAGGACTGATTACAAAACTACCTCTCTTCTTTTTTATTGAGCCGTCTTCGTGTAAAAAACCTAAAAAGCAATCACCAGAATCATATAAAGCAATTTGATCAAATTTTTCACCTATCCAAACAGTATTATCCTTATCGTTTAACATACTCCTTATTTCTTTTCCAGAACTCATATCACTAAACTTAAATGACGAAGGAAGAAATGTAACATTTGCTATTCCATCTTCATTATACGGAACATACCATAAAAAGCCTCTCCTGTCATAATTATAGGATTGCATATCCGGAAGAAACTTTGAATTGGTATCTCCCGGATCAGTAAGGTAATATTTTAAGTCTCCTGTTTTCCTGTCGAAGTAGCAAAAATGGCATCCCTTTGGCATAAGGCTTAAATTTCCATAAGGATCTTCATGTATCAGGGTTCTTGTACTTTTATTGGTAATATTTATCTTATCTTTTGGATACATAAAATGTTGAGCATCATCGTTTTCAACATTTAGCCTCACTACTCCGATATCATTTGTAAACAACCATAAATCTCCAGCAATGTCTTTATATATGGAGAGTACATCATTGCTTTTCTGGGAGCGGGTTTTTATATTATAATGTTGAAAATTTTCTGAAGAAACATCATAAATGTATAATCCATTATCCGTTCCAATTCCCAGTTTTGAATTGCCAAGATCTGTCAGTACATATATTTGATTCCATTCTGGTAATGGATTAATGATATCTGCTGAGTTTTTTAATGGAACATACACAGCAAATTCCCCATTTTTTGAAGCAAGATATTTCTTTCCATTGACCTCTGCCAGCCAATGAAAGGGTATTGTGCTTTCAATTTTCTTCGACCCGATTACAAACGGCCCTTTATCAGTGAAAACCCATTCGTCACCTTCCTTATCCAATACAATATTTAGAATGTTTCCACTCTTTAGTTTCGAATTTTCTGTATCATAAATTTCAAATGTATAATCAGAAATCCGTTTACTTTCAGCAACACGTATATTATATTTCCCATCTCGTGTAATTATCCATAACACCCCTGTTTTAAAATAAATCACATCCAGTATATCGAGCTTGTGGTTTGTCTTTTCCATAACAGGATGAAACAAGTCAATAAATTTCTCATTTCTAGTATCGAAAAGATATATCTGGCCACTGTAGCTTTTACACCATAGGTTACCATATTTGTTTAAGTGGATTTCACTGATCCTGTTATCGAGTAAAGATGGACTGTCCTGAGGATATGATTTATAGTTTTTAAAGGTATAGCCATCGAAGCGGTTTAACCCGTTCCAGGTGTGTATCCATATAAAGCCTCTTTCATCTTGTAAAAATCCTTCAGCATTGCTTTGCGACAATCCGTCATTGGTAGAATATTTATGTACCTGAATTACAGGTTGGGCATAAATTAACTTCAGGGGAACAACCAATAGTAAAATACTATTCCTTAATACACTCATTTGTTTTTTGTTATCTATGTAAACAGACAAATACTTGTTAAGATTTTTGGAATCACTGTAATAATGAACTCAAAATTAAAAATTATATGAACAAATAGTATAAGATTCTTACCAGATATTCCAATCTCAGGATTAATCACAGAAATATCTTTGTAAAGTGAAGTACTACTATTCATTTTTTGATTCTTATATTAAAGTCTTTAGCTTATGAAGAAAAAATCATATCATTATTATTTTTTGATTAAACAGAAGATATTCTCAAGAAAAATTTTTCAAGATATAATTTTGGGATATGTTGATTGATTTTATTAGTTTGTAAAACCTGGCACATATAAAATTAAAGGTAGGTTGGGTTAATACGGGATCAGGTGCCTTTTAGTTGAATAATGCATTGACAGATCTACCCAAGAATAAGGGTAAAAATAAGGCCAAATCAACAAAATGTATTGTTTAACCTGAGAAAAGGTGCCTGATTTTAAATTTTAATCCCGAAACTAATAGTATTATGTGTATTGCTTACCAGATACAATATTTGAATTCTGGCCAAATCGCCTTACAAATTAGTGTTTTTATCTTTTACTCCATTAATATCTAATATAAGAGCGTAGCATCAATTATAAATTAATAATGATTTTATCAGATTCCAATGATGAATATTTTATTGAATATACCAATCCTACAACATATTGAACAAATAGTATAACTTATTAAACAGATATTCCAATAGTAGTTATACCTGCTGAATAACTTTGCGATAGTAATGAATTATTACTTGAAAAATTAACTAAAAAATGGATTTTGATTTATTAAATTTAAAGTATTAATAGTTATCGGTTGATCATCAGTCCAATAGAATATAGTAGATTTATTTATGACAGTGGTTATAAAATGGGATTAAAACTAAATAATAATAGAAATGAATTATAAAGTTCTCTTAGTAATATTTTTGATTATGTGTTATACATCATCTGGACAGGCTCCAATCATCTCTATTCCTGATGGATATGCAGGTTCATCAGCTACAACCGGCGGAGGCACTGCAACTCCTGTTACGATTTCAACGGAATCTGATTTTAAATCAGCGGTGGATAATGATAATCCGGCTGTAATTTACGTGGATGGATTATTAAATGTAGGGGATGTTTCCATAGGATCAAATAAAACCATTGTTGGTTTAACAACATCCTCAGGCCTTACAGGGGGAAGGGTAAGCGTGCAAGGGACTAATTATATTTTCAAGAATCTTACTTTTGGTCCAGCAAGCGCTGATGTTATGGAGCTAAGCGGGGCTACAAAAGTATTTATTACCAAATGCAGCTTCCATGATGCCGGTGACGAACTTCTTTCCATAGTCCGGGAAACCGATTATGTGACAGTATCCTGGTGTAAGTTCTATTTCGATAATTCCCATGATCATGCGTTCGGCCATCTTATAGGAAATAGGGACGATCGTACAACCGATCGTGGAAAATTACATGTTACCATGCACCATAACTGGTATGCTCATGGTATCAGGGGAAGACAACCCAGGGTAAGATATGGCCATGTTCATATTTATAATAATTATTACAACAGCGTAGGAAGCGATTATTGCATAGGTACCGGTTATGAATGCCATATTAGGCTCGAGAATACACACTTTGAAAGTGTCAGCGACCCATGGGAAGAGCAAAATATTGGCGCACTGACAAGCGGTGGGGAAATTGGCTGGAGCAATTTAAAGTTTACAGGTTGTTCCCAACCAAATTACATACCTAATTCTTATCCTGTATTTTCATTACCGTATAATTACAACATGTATCCTGTTGATTCAGTAAAAGATATTGTTAAAGAATGTGCTGGTAATGTGTTTTGTGATCTCCAAAATACTCCGGCCGTTATTATTACCTCACCTTTGGATAATTCGGTTTTTCAGGAGAATTCAAATATTACCATCAATGCAAATGCATCAGTAAATAATGGCAAAATTGCCAATGTTGAGTTCTATAATGACACCTTGCTTGTTGAAGACATTAGTACTCCTTATTCATATATTTGGGAGAATGTTCCATCAGGAATATATTCACTATCAGCAAGCGCAACAGATACTAATAATGTTACCGGCATGTCTGATATAGTAAAGATTTATGTGGGTAGTGGTGTGGCCATTACCGCACCTGCTGACAGCTCAGAATTTAATGAGCATGCCAATATTACAATTACTGCCCATGCGTGGGACGGGGGTGGCTCCATATCCAGCCTCGAGTTTTTTAGTGATACAATCTCATTGGGTATTGATAACAGCGAGCCCTATTCTGCTACATGGAACGATTTACCTTCAGGTAGCTATATCCTCACAGCCAAAGCAAGAGATAATGAGAATAATATTTTCTCTTCTGATGTAGTGTCAATAAATGTGATTAGTAGTCCTGTCGGATATGCTTTCAGTTCTGTTAAAGCAGAGGATATAATTATATACCCAAATCCAACATTAGGTGAATTAACTATAAATTTGAATGAAGTTTCTTCAGGTATTGCATATATACATATTTATAACAGTTATGGGGAACTGCTGATGAATGAAAAACTAACAGGCAGAAGCCATGAACTTAGTATAAGAGAATTACCTAGTGGTATATATATAATTTTTCTTGCTACCCAGGAGGGAAATACCGTCAGAAAAATCATTAAAAACTAATATCATATAAACCTTAAAATATCAGATATTAAACCAATAACCTATGAAAACTAAATCTAGAATCTTTTTGCCTATGCGGTTTTTTGTTCTTGGGATACTTTTTGTATTTCTTAACAATACTATGGCGCAGGAAATTAACGTTACAGGGACTGTAACGGATAGCGAAACAGGTACTCCATTACCCGGTGTAACGGTCCTTCTTGAGGGCACTCAAAAAGGATCGCTAACAAATATGGACGGGGTCTATGAAATTGCGGTACCTTCGAAAGCAGCTATATTAACATTCTCGTATGTTGGTTATACAACCAAAAGCCTTGATGTTGCCGGAAGTAACATAATTGATGTTCAACTTGAACCTGAACTAACAGAACTGGATGAAGTTGTGGTAGTTGGATATGGTACAATGAGAAAAAAAGACCTAACAGGATCGGTCACAGCAATTAAAACTTCTGATATACAAGCCAATAAATCTACGAATGCGTTGCAGACATTACAAGGGAAAGTTGCAGGTTTAGATTTATCTCAAAGGGATGGCCAGGCTGGTGCAGGAATCAAACTTACCATGAGAGGGCTACGTTCCTTATCTGCCGGTAATGATCCACTCATCCTGGTTGATGGTGTTGAATATGGACAAACTTTGGATATTAATACATTGGACATAGAGTCAATAGATGTTTTAAAAGACGTTGCATCAACTGCCATTTACGGTACCAAGGGCGCCAATGGCGTTATTCTTATTACAACAAAAAGAGGGGGAGGCGGAAAGACCAATATATCATATTCAAATTACTTCTCATATAATCAACCTACTTACATCCCTCATATCATGAACGGACAGGAATATCAGCAAAAACAATATGAAGTAGTTATTGCTGCCGAAGAATATGCACTGTGGGATGACCAGAATGTACATTACAACCGTAGGACAGGGGAAGTTACCTGGGATGAAACAGCTAATCCAGAACCCTGGTCAGTTTTCGGCACTGTAACGCTTGAGGACTTAGTAATACAGGAAGGTGTAGCTGATAAATATGAGCTGATCACCGATGATCCTACCGCATTGGAGCTTTTGAGAAATAATGTAAGCCTGGATTATCTCGATATGATCATGGTTAATTCATGGTCACAAAACCATGAAATTTCGATAAACGGAGGAAATGATAAAAGCGCTTATAACCTGTCCGTGGGCCTGTTGGATGACAACGGCTTGTTGCGCAGGGATGAGATGAGACGTTATAATTTTACAGTTGGCGGAGATCATGAAATCAGTAAATCAATAAAAGTCGGAGCCAATGTTATATATACCAATAAAAAATACAGTAGACGAGACGGCGGTATTTTTAACACGGCGCTTAAATGCGGGCCCATTGGCTCTCTGTATAACGAAGATGGCAGCTATAGAGATATACCCGATCCGGTTTTAGCATATAACCACATAAATCCTATGCTGGATGAAGTCGAGGGAGCACAGATAGATGATATTTTTGTAAACCGGGTTTTCAGTTCTGCCTATTTTGACTGGCAGATAATTGAAGGATTAAGTTTTCGCACTAATCTTGGGGTTAATATCGAACTTACCAAAGAAGGGAAGTTTAATTCAGCCAGATCCCTTCAACAATTCGCTAACCAGACACCCAAGGCAGAATTGAAATATGATGATACAAGATCATACACTTGGAATAATATAATTAATTATAAAAAAACAATAGGTATTCACAGTATACATTTAATGGCAGGTTCCGAAACTTATGAACTGGAATTTACCAGGGGACAAATGATTGGTTATAACCAACCGGTTGAATCTACCAGTTACTATGATTTTAAAGGAATACCTCAGGGACAATCAACTGTAAGTTCTGAATACAGTAAGAAGCAGATGTTGTCTTTTTTTGGCCGTACAAACTACAGTTTGATGGATAGATATTTATTGCAAGCCACCCTGCGATATGATGGGGCATCAGTGCTGTACCCCGGCAATAAATGGAGTTCTTTTCCATCAGTTTCGGCTGGCTGGCGTATAAGTGAGGAGGACTTTCTGAAAGGTATACAGGCTGTTTCAAATCTTAAAATAAGATATAGCTGGGGAATTGCAGGTAATGCTGCAGTACCGGCATATAGCAGTAAAACACAGTTAGATAACCGACTCAGCTATATGACATTTGGCAACGAAGTATACAGTCAATATCTTCCTTTAAGGATTGGTTCTAAAGGCCTGACTTGGGAAAGAACTGCCAGCCATAATCTGGGTGTTGACCTTGGATTATTCAAGAACCGGGTAAATGGTAGCATTGATTATTATAATTCAAGGACATATGACCTTTTATTCAAGGTGCCTCTTCCCCTCGTATATGTTTATACGGATACCTGGGCCAATGTTGCATCAACCAGAAACAAAGGTATAGAAATTGCCCTGGGTGGTGTTATTATAGATACTAAAGCTATGGATTGGAGTATGGATGTGAATTTTTCACGCAACAAGGGAGAAGTAGTTGATTTACGCGAAGGTAGTACACAATTGGTTTATGATGATGATAAGATATGGCAGGTTGGTAGCCCGGTTGATGCATTCTATGTTTATGAAAATGATGGTGTATACCAAATTGAGGACCTTCAGGCAGAATTGGAATATGTCAGCCAGCAAAATGCAACAGGCGACAGTATTGAAAGAGGCCGTATACCAATGCTTTCAAATAATTTTGAGCCGGGAGATATAAAACTGGTTGACCAGAATGGCGATGGTGAATTAACGGATGAAGACAGGATCATACTTGATGCCAGCCCATCTTTTCTTTATGGTATTGGTACCAATCTTCATCTAAAAACCAGTGCAGGTGTATTTGGTATTAGGGTATATGCCATAGGGCGTTGGGGACAAACAATCGACTATGATTTCTACTCCAGGATAAAGGATGCCAGGGATAAAACCAACGGACCTTATGTTGAAGCATGGACTCCGCAGAATACAGATGCTGTTTTTCCAAGAAACTCTGAAGAAGGTAATAATACTTCTGCCATACACAGAAGTTCTCTGAGGTTTATTGATGGATCCTATGTGAAAATTAAAGATATTACATTTTCATATGCATTGCCTAAAGCATGGTTAAATACTGTAAAAATTGAAAACATGGAAGTATATGCTACAGCCAAAAATATGTTTTCATTTTCCAAAATAGAGAACTATGATCCGGAAGAAGCCGGTAATTTTGGTTTTCCCATGCAAAAGAACCTCATATTCGGGGTAAATATTAATTTTTAATTAGTAATAAAATATAATATGGAAATTATGAAAACATTCAGAATTATAATAATTACTTGTTTAATTATAATAACCGGGGTATCCTGTGAAGATTTCCTGGAAGAAACAAGTAAAACCGGTAAAACAGAAGAAATGGTTTATAGTACGGCTGATGACCTGGAAAACCTGACAGCAGTCTGTTACGCATTTTTGCGTGGACTTTATGGGAAAGAATCAATGGTAGCCCTGGGAGAATTGGGCACCGACTTATGGAATAATGCAGAAGACCCAAATACCGCTGTTCATTTTAATACTTATATAACCCTTAGTCCTCTTATGGATTGGCCTATTGATGAGGCATTTGAATATTTTTATGTAGCAGTTAACTCCTGTAATTTAGCCATTGAAAACGTTTCAGCTGCTACAGATTTACTAACAGATGAAACCAGGATAAGGCTTGAATGTGAAGCAAAATTTCTGAGGGCATTCTATTACTGGATTATGGTGGAAACATGGGGGCCAATGCAATTAAACAAAGAAGTGGTAAGAGAAGCGGGGACAGTATCCAGAAGAGACTCAGAGCAGGATATTTATGAATTCATGTTTGAAGATGTGCAATATTGCATTGATAATCTTCTGCCAAACACGGAACCAAATTCACGAGTTACATGGCTTGCAGCCAAGGCTTTTAAAGTGCGACTTGCCTTGACTTATGCATGTGATTACTATAAAAACAAAGTAAAAGTGGATTATAAAGGAAAGGATTATTATGCAATAGCACTGCAGGAGGCTAACGATGTGATAGATGCCAGTGCAAACCTGGGTAAAGGATTATATACAAGTTATGCAGATGTATGGGATATTGATAAGAGCTTTACTCCGGATAATAGCGAATTCATTTGGGCGGTTGACTATTACGATGAAATAGGTCCGAGTAATATATATAATCATATTCCCACTCGTCCACGTGAAAGCTCAAGCGGAAGTTCCCAGGAATGGAGTGGTTTATTCACCCGGCAACCGGGTTCGGGAGGCGGAAATTGTCAGCATTTATGGCTAACACCCCGTTTTTACAGTCAGACTACCGCCGATGGAGGGCCTTCCCTGGCAAATATACTCCACAGGGTAGCTGGTGAAACGCAAAATTATACTTTAGAATCGGATGTTAATATGGTAACCGTTGATGTTGGGTATTGGTATGTACGATATATGGGCTACGGTAAGTTTGGTCCTACCAAATTCATGGTTGATCTTTTTAATGAAACAATAGACCAGCGCTGGGATGTATCATTTGTTACTGCATGGTATAAATATCCTGATATTGTACCACAATATTATGTTACCGATACATCACTTTGCCTGTATCCTCTAATGTCGGTTGGCACTCAAGCAGATACTGCATTGTTTTACTCAAAACATCCCGCCACGCAGGCGCAGATTCACAGGGCACATCGCCGGTATAAAATATTGGATGTCAATAATACTTATGAGGAAGACGGAACGCCTAAAAGAGGTAGTTTATCCAGCAGTACCCATATCTATCCACATTTCGCAAAATTTATGAATACACAATCAACAATTAATCTTCCTTTTCCAAATTTTAGCGATTATTACAGCAAAAGGGATTTTCCCGTCTTCAGGATGTCTGAAATATACCTTATAGCTGCTGAAGCTGCATTGCAAACAAGTGGATCAGCCGCTGCTTATCCTTACCTCCTGTCCCTGGCAAATGCCCGTGCAATTGGGGGGAACGGTACTGCATTATTAACATCCTACGGTGTAAATTCACAGGCAGATATTGATATTGATTTCATTCTTGATGAAAGAGCTCGTGAATTTGTCGGCGAAAATATCCGTTGGTTTGATTTAAAACGTACAATGAAGCTGGAGGAAAGGGTTATGGCTTATAACATTGTGGCCAGAACATATTTTGATCCTGAAACCCACTACCTGAGGCCAATACCCTCAATCCAAATGGATGCGTCCTCAAATGCCAGTGATTCTGTTGGAGTCGGATTCTGGCAGAATCCAGGTTATTAATTATTATATTTGTAAAATTTAAAACAATGAGAAAGAATATATTACTGTTATTATTAATTATTTTTCAATTTCAAAGTGTCATAGTTAAAGCTAAGGTGCCTGATGTCCCGCCCCATCATCGTATTTTAGTTTCCTCAGATATTGGAGGCACTGATTTTGATGATTTTCAATCTATGGTACATTTGCTGGTTTACGCTGATACTTTTGATATTGAAGGGATAATATCTTCTCCCTTCGGAGATGGGAGGGCAGAGCATATATTCGAGGTGATCGATTCATACAAAATAGATTATCCGAAGCTAAAATCATATTCCGTGAATTATCCAACGGCAGATTCATTGCGGAAAATCGTAAAACAAGGAGCAATTTATGATCCAGGGCCAATAGGATATGCAGATTCAACTGAAGGTTCTAACTGGATAGTTGAATGTGCCAGACGTTCGGATCCGCGTCCGCTAAATATTTTAATATGGGGCGGCATTGAAGACCTTGCCCAGGCATTACATGATGCCCCGGATATTTTGCCTAAGTTACGTGTCTACTATATCGGAGGGCCCAATAAAAAATGGTCTGTAAATGCTTACCAGTACATCGCTGATAATTTTCCTGACCTTTGGATGATTGAAGCCAATGCTACCTACAGGGGCTGGTTTCTGGGAGGCGACCAGTCAGGCATATGGAGTAACAGTAGTTTTGTGACTACCTATGTGAAAGGATTCGGCGCTTTGGGTGATTATTTTTATTCAAAAGGGGGGCAAGTGAAGCTGGGAGATACCCCCTCACTGATGCGCTTATTTTACGGAACCCCTGATGATCCTTCTCAACCCAGTTGGGGAGGGAAGTTTGTCCGTGCATGGGAACGTCCCCATAAGGTTTTTTACCGTACAACAACTTCTGCCGACAGTATTGAACAGTTTGGTGTTCTGGAACTTATATTACCTGCTGATATTGATACGATTTCTAATCCGGTTGCAACCTTGAATATTGACAGGGTAATAACAGGACTCGTTGAGAATGATACGGCCAGATTTCTTTTTTCTCCTAAAGATGGGAACGTATATTCCTATTCCATAAGCAGCAATATTCCCTCAATAAATGGTTTAACAGGGAGTATTACTGCATACCGTCCGCCGGCTTCAAATATATTAAACCCATCGCCATTATTCCCCAACTGGTGGACAGACGATCCTTCTTCAGAATATATTGAGAGCGGGTATATAGGGGTTAAAACTCTTAATATATGGAGAGTTGACTTTCTCAGTGATTTTGCTGACAGGATGTATCGTTGTGAATATTTTTATAATACATACTTTAAACTAAATACATCGGCTATAAATGGTATCATTAACAGGAGTATTGATGATACAGCATATTTGGCAGGATCAAAAATTACACTTACTGCCATTCCTGATAGCGGTTATGAATTCTTACAATGGGAAGGCGATATTACAGGAACAAGCCCGGAAATAACAGTAACATTGAATTCTGATAAGAACATAATTGCCCGGTTTACTCCGGCTACTTCGATTAACGATTATAATTATGACAAAATTTCTGTTTTTCCTACAATTATAAATGATTTTGTAAACGTTTCAGTTCCGGGTTGTAAAAAAGCTCAAAAGCATATAGCGTTGCTCGATTCCTCCGGGAAGCTCCTGCATACATATTTACTTGGGCCAGACCAGGACAATCTTTTAATAAATACATCGGATTTATTACCCGGAGTCTTTATTATTCAGATTATTGATGGTACTTTAAAATATAATAGAACCGTGATAAAAACATAGATAAGGTTTATTTAATCAATTTATTGAATGTAAAATGCCATTAAAAATTAATATAATGATCAAAGGCTATAGTATACGATGTAATTTCAAGACCATATTTTGTAACTTATCTAAAACTCTGCTTGTTTTCTTGATGCTAGGGACATGTATTGTTTCTGCACAGGAAAAACCCAGGGTATTTGTATTAACCGATATAGAGAACGAACCCGATGACGCCATGTCAATGGTACGCTTTTTAGTATATGCAAATAATTATGACATAGAAGGATTAGCTGCCACTACTTCTATCCATCAAAGGGATAAAGTGGCAGTGTATCGTATAAGGGAAATTGTTGATGCATATAGCAAAGTACGTGACAATTTGGAAAAGCATGAACCTGGTTTTCCAACGGGTGATTACGTAAAATCCTGCATAACTGAAGGCCTTCCTGAATACGGGCTGCAGGCTATTGGAAAAGGAAAAGATTCCCCTGCTTCTGAGATGTTGATAAAAGCAGTTGATAAAGATGATCCCAGGCCCTTATGGGTAACAGTCTGGGGCGGGCCAAATGTACTTGCTCAGGCTCTTTGGAAAGTTCGTGAAACAAGATCGGAAGCAGAGGTTCAGAAATTCATATCAAAACTACGTGTTTATACCATATCTGACCAGGATGATAGTGGTCCTTGGATACGGAAAGAGTTTCCGGGCTTATTCTATATAGTAAGCCCCGGGTTTAATAGTGGTGGTGCATATCACCACGCTACATGGAGCGGTATTAGCGGGGACTATTTTCATGCCCGTTGTGATGGTGCTGATTTTACTATTGTTTCCAATGAGTGGTTAGATAAAAACATTCGTAAAAAGGGACCTTTAGGAGCTGAATACCCGCTTTGGGAGTATTTAATGGAAGGTGATACACCTTCGTTTTTAAATTTGATTAATAACGGTTTAAGTAATCCGGAGCGGCCTGATTGGGGAGGATGGGGAGGCCGGTATGAGCTGTATACACCCAGGATGCAAAAATGGCATTTATACCAGGAGACCAGGCCGATCTGGACGGATGCTGATGATGAAGTAATGGGAATTGACGGAAGATGGCACGATGGCAACCATGAAACCATCTGGCGGTGGCGTGATGCATATCAAAACGATTTCGCCTCAAGAATGGACTGGACTGTTAAAGCATATGATAAAGCTAATCATCCACCAGTTGTAAAAGTTAATCATCAAACACAGATGACGGCAAAAAAAGGAGACCGTATAAATTTAAGTGCGAAAGGTTCAAACGACCCTGATGGAGATGCACTTTCATATAAATGGTTTTTTTATAATGAAGCCGGAACTTTCCCTGTTTCCAGTGCACGCAGTGGCCAGCCCATAGAGGTTCAGAATTTCGATCAGCAGGAAGCATGGTTTATTGTGCCAGATAAGCGTGTAATGCCTCCGGGTACCGGTAATATTCATATTATTCTTGCTGTTACCGACCATGGTTCACCAAGGCTTACACGTTACCAGAGGATAATTATAAATGTTGAAGAATAAGGAACAATAGGAATTGAGCAACTAATATGAAAAATAAACATCTGTCAACCTGTATCAAATTAGGAACCACTTTACTTTTAGTAATATTTATTCTGTTTTTTCAAAGTTGTGCTTCGAAAGACCATAATAGCAAAGAACAACCGAAGAGAGTGGCTGTTATTATATCCACCTTAAACAATCCATGGTTTGTGGTACTTGCTCAAACTGCTAAAAGTGAAGCTGAAGCCTTAGGATATGAAGCTAAAATATTTGATTCACAGAATAATACAGCCCAGGAGACAGACCACTTTGAAAATGTTATTGCTTCCGGGTATAATGCCATACTTTTTAATCCTACAGATGCTGATGGTTCTGTTGTTAATGTTTTGAAAGCAAAAGAAGCCGGGATTCCGGTATTTTGTATGGACCGTGAAGTAAATGATGCAGAAGCCCCTACTTCACAAATACTTTCCGACAGTTATTCCGGATGTGTGGCCCTGGGCAAATACTTCGTTATCCAAATGAATAAAAAAGGAAAATACGTTGAACTTTTAGGATTGGTAGGTGATAACAATACATGGAGCAGGTCAAGAGGTTTTCACAGTGTAGTAGACAACTATCCGAAATTAGAAATGGTAGCACAACAAAATGCCGATTTTGATAGGAACAAAGCCCTGGAGGTTATGGAATCCATATTACAGGCCCAACCGGATATAGACGGTGTGTTTTGTGGTAATGATGCTATGGCTATGGGGGCTTACCAGGCTTTGTTGGCTGCAGGTTTAGATGATAAGGTGAAAGTATTTGGTTTTGACGGGGAAAAGGAAGTAGTTGAAATGATAGATGATGGAAAAATTATTGCCACAGGTATGCAGTTCCCCAAAGTTATGGCTAAAACGGCTGCACAGTTTGCAGATGAATATTTTAAAGGGAAACGGGATTTTCCAAAAAAGATACCCGTAGCCGTTGAAATGGTAACAAAAGATAATGCTGAAAATTACCTTGAGGAGGATTGATTTATGCAGAAAAAAGTAATAAAGTATTTAATATTAACTGTTGTAGTCATTATTATAGTTTATAATTCAGTGTATTTCAGAAAACTTTCGGATCTAGCCTCAACAAATCAGGATTCGGGATTTGATGCTGTTGCTTATGCAGAAGCTTATTGGCATATCCAGATTATTCCTGCTATATCCACATCCATCGAATTGCCTGATTTATTGGACCTGTTAATCCAAAATCCAGATAAAGCTTTTCAGGATCATTCACATGCCCTGGGTATTGGTAATATCAGGTATTTCATGGTTAAAGGAGAAGGAATCGTATCTTCTGTAGACGAAAATGATGTGACTGTAGACATTCTTTCAGGGAATACTAAAACGCAGGTCAGACTAGCCACAGAATTTATTTATGGCAATGCTGTAAGGGATGCTGTCGGTGCAATTGACCTTAATGAGTTTACCAATACGATGGACCTTAATAATGTATCCGCAGAGATCAATAAAAAGGTACGGCAGGATATTATCCCTGCTTTTAAGGGCGAGGTTAAAATATCTGATAAAATAAGGTTTGCAGGGGCAATTGAATTGAATGAGAAATTTTTGGATCTGGGATCAATGGAAATAATTCCTGTTTTCATTGAATTTATTAACGAATGAACAGGAAAATATCGGGGTAATGCTTACAGCCAGCAATATATCAAAACAATTCTCAGGGGTAACAGTACTTGATGATGTCTCAATGGAGTTTCATGCGGGAAAGGTGAATGCCCTGATAGGGGAGAATGGCGCCGGAAAATCAACCCTTATGAATATCCTTTCCGGGGTGTATCCTGAGTATGACGGACAGATCATTTATAAAGGTTTGCCCGTTCGTTTCTCAAATCCAAAAGAGGCACAGGAAAACGGAATCTCCATTATTCACCAGGAGCTAAATCTGGTCCCATACCTCAATATTCGGGAAAATATTTATCTGGGTCGTGAATTGGTTAATAAGTGGGGTATGCTTGATGTTAAAGAGATGCGGAATTGTTCAGAGCGCATACTTGAAAGATTAAACCTTCATGTACATCCTGATACACCTGTTTGCAAGCTAAAGGTTGGCCAGCAGCAGGTTGTTGAAATTGCGAAAGCATTGATGCTGGAATCAGATGTGATTATAATGGATGAACCAACATCCGCGATTAGCGACCATGAGGTGGATATCCTTTTTAACGTTATAGAAGGTTTAAAAAACGAAAACAAAACCATTATTTATATTTCGCATAAACTGGATGAGCTTTTCAGGATTGCCGACCGGTATATAGTCCTGCGTGATGGCAAATTTATTGACGCAGGAGATATGGAACGCATTAACCGTGAACACCTGATCAGTAAAATGGTTGGGCGGAAAATCCATATCGTACAGAAAGAATCCCGGGAAATAGTAAAGCAGGAAGTATTAACGGTTAAGGGGTTATGCCTGGAAAGTCCGGTTAAAAACCAGGAAAAAAGGTTGAAGGATATTTCTTTCAGCATTTGCAGGGGGGAGGTAGTAGGTTTGTTTGGGTTGATGGGGGCAGGCCGCACTGAATTGCTTGAAGCTCTATTCGGCTTGCATACAAAATCCATTTCAGGTGAGATTACGGTCAACAATCATCCCGTTCTATTCAAATCACCGTCAGATGCCATAAAGGCCGGTCTGGCCCTGGTGCCTGAGGACAGGAAAAATGGTGGCCTTGCCTTAGGCCTGGATGTAAAAACAAATATGAGCATAACAACCCTTAAAGAACTTGAGAAATTTGGCCTTTTAAATGGTCCTGATGAAAAGCAACTGGTAAAAAAATATATTGGGGAATTACAAATAAAAGCTTCATCACAAAAGCAACTTGCACGAAAATTGAGCGGTGGCAACCAGCAAAAAATTGTGCTGGCCAAATGGCTGGCCACAAATCCTTTGATTTTATTATTGGATGAACCAACCAGGGGCATTGATGTCAATGCTAAGAATGAAATCTATAAGTTGATACTAAAACTGGCCGGTTCAGGTTTGGGCATACTTATGGCTTCTTCCGAATTACCTGAAATACTGGCTGTTTCTGACAGGGTTTTAGTGATGTCTGAAGGTTCTATTACTGCCGGGTTTAACATAGATGAAGCGACTGAGGATAATATCCTTGCGGCGGCTATTCCGAAAACAATATAGTAGTATATCTGTGATGTCCTAATAAAATAGTATAAAATGAATACAGGCCTAATCAGAAGAAATAATAATAGCCCCCGGATTTATCCGGGGGTAAATAAACCCCTCACAGTAGTGCGGACTTTAGTCCGCAATTTTAGTGGTCTTGTTTTCAGGAGATTATATTCATGTGCTTTAGCACCTTTAACCAGGATTTCTATATCAGGAAACCATTGATAACATATACAAATAGAAAGATAAAAAAAACAATCAGAATATGAGAGGCAAACAGAATAGTATAAATATTGAAACAAAAGTCGCTTCATTGAAATACAGGGCTTACCTGGCAAAATTTCAGTCATTAATAGCGCTGCTGGTTTTGTGCATTGTAATTGGCCTGCTTTCCGATAAGTTTTTTACCGTAGCCAACGGATGGAATGTAATGCGCCAGATATCCGTTAATATTTGTATTTCGGTTGGGATGACACTGGTTATCCTTACCGCGGGTATTGACTTGTCTGTGGGGTCTATCCTGGCTTTTTGCGGTGCGGTTTCAGCTTCATTACTTAAATCTGGCCTGTCAATACCTTCCCTTGATTTGTTTATTGGTTTTACATTACTGGGTGCTATTGTTGTGGGTTTGTTAACGGGTACTTTATTAGGGGTATTCAACGGCTGGACTATTACCCGGTTTAAAGTCCCTCCTTTTGTGGCTACCCTTGCAATGCTTACTATCGCGAGGGGTTTAACTATGCTATGGACAAAAGGTTTCCCGATATCCGGTTTGGGTGATAATTTTGCTGTACTGGGTACAGGTTGGTTCCTGGGTATTCCTGTTCCGGTTTGGATATCCGGCATGGTTGTTTTATTTGCCTATATCATCACAAAGAAAACGAGATTAGGAAGATACATTTATGCCATTGGAGGTAATGAAAATGCTGCCAGGTTATCAGGTATAAATATTAAAAAGATTAAGGTAATTGTATATTCTCTTGCCGGAATGCTTGCTGCCGTGGGTGGCCTTATTGTCACTTCAAGGCTTGATTCCGCCCAGCCTAATGCAGGTGTAAGTTACGAACTGGATGCCATTGCTGCAGTTGTGATTGGAGGCACATCTCTTTCAGGAGGCAAAGGATCCATCTTAGGAACTGTACTGGGTGCAATTATTATCGGTGTTTTAAATAATGGACTGGTGCTACTTGATGTTTCACCCTTCTGGCAACAGGTTGTAAAAGGACTGGTGATTTTGCTGGCTGTTGTTATAGACAAAACAGGGTCGAAAGATTGATTATAAAAACTGAAAAAAATGAAAATTTTAAAATCTACAATTTTAGTAACATTTTTAATTTATTCGAATTCGTGGTCCCAACAATTAGCCTTTCCTACAGCTGAAGGTTATGGAAAATATTCAAAAGGAGGACGTGGCGGGGTTGTTTATGAAGTAACAAATTTAAACGATAGCGGGGAAGGCAGCTTAAGGGAAGCTGTTGAAGCCTCCGGGCCACGGACAGTTGTTTTCAGGGTCTCCGGTAATATTGAGCTGCAAAGTCCTATAAGGATCAAAAACCCTTACATTACCATTGCCGGGCAAACAGCCCCGGGTGAGGGTATATGCCTAAAAGACCATCCTTTGTCAATTGAT
Organism: Bacteroidales bacterium; assembly: GCA_016926235.1. The sequence goes on from JAFGOZ010000716.1 coordinate 22,184, forward strand.
GCGGATCATGTAATAGTAAGATACTTACGTGTACGACCTGGGGATGTGTCAGGAAATGATTATGATGCTGTTTCGGGTAGATATATTAAAAATGTCATCATTGACCATGTTTCGGCTAGCTGGAGCGTGGATGAGACCATGTCTGTTTACAGGTGCGACAGTACAACTATTCAATGGTGTATTATCTCCGAAAGTATGTTTCAATCCAATCATAAAAAAGGTTATCATGGATTTGGAGGTATCTGGGGTGGTAATTATGTAACATACCATCATAACCTTCTGGCGCATCATGCCAGCAGGAATCCGCGTTTCGCATCAGGTTCTTTGTATACAGATTACAGGAATAATGTGATCTACAATTGGGGTTATAATAGTTGCTATGGAGGAGAAAGAGTTGAGGATAGCCATCCCGAAGAATTGAACTCTTTTAAAGTGAATATGGTAGCTAACTATTATAAACCAGGTCCGGCCACAGAACCGGGAAAAGTTACTTATCGTATCGCCAGACCTGCCTATAGCAAGGATGAAGAAATACATGGCTTATGGTATATTGCTGAAAATGTGATGGAAGGAAATCCCAAAATAACTTCTGATAACTGGGATGGAGGCGTACAAAAAGAATATGAAGACCAGGATTTAAATTTATTGAAACTTGATAAGCCTTGGCCAGCAATGGCAATCAATGAGCAAACCGCGGGTGAGGCTTTTTCTCTTGTTATTGAAAATTCTGGTGCTACATTGCCCAAAAGAGATGCTGTTGATGCCCGGATTATTGCTGAAACCAAAGGTGGATATGCAATGTATGAAGGTAAAGGCTACAAGGTAAAGAAGAAAGTGAAAGATACAACAGTAATCTGTGGAATTATTGACTCACAGAATGATGTTGGAGGCTGGCCAGAACTTAAAAGTGCTGAGGCTCTCATTGATACAGATCATGATGGTATACCGGATGGATGGGAGTTGAATATGAAATTAAATCCGAATGATGCTTCAGATGGCGCAAAAGATCATGATAGTGATGGTTATACAAATTTGGAGGAATATCTTAACGAACTGGTGACAATTGGTATTTCAAAAAATGCAGCTCAAACTGTATCTAAAAAAGCAATTATTTTAGAAGAATTCGTCTTTACAAGGAGTCCAACCAGAGATTGTCACGCTTCATCACTTCTGGAACTGGACAATGGCGACTTACTATGTACCTGGTTTGGCGGGACGAGAGAGAGTGCCCCCGATGTAAAAATCTGGCTTGCACGTAAACCATTCGGTGGTCATTGGACAACGCCTGTGTGCATTGCCGATGGAAATGGATATACGGTATATAACCCGGTTCTTGTTAAACTCAAGGGAGGAGATATTCAAGTCTACTACTGTAGTCCGGATATCAATACCGGCCAGGTCATTACATCGGATGACAACGGCTATACCTGGAGTAAGCCAAAACAGCTTCCTGAAGGCTTTGTAGGGCCAATAGTGAACAAACCGGTTTACATGGATGACGGGACGATTATTGCAGGTGGCAGTTTGCAAGGAGACCCGGGTTGGCGTATTCATGTTGAACGTACTACAGATAATGGCAAGACCTGGACCAAGGTCGGTCCGATTAGCGATCCTGTGAACACCAAATTTAAAATTATTCAACCTACTATCCTTGTGCACTCACAGAAGTGCCTTCAAATTCTGGCCCGTACAGGTGCTAGTGATAAAGATGCTAAAATAGCCCAAACCTGGTCAGATGACGGAGGTTTGACCTGGTCACCGGTCACTAATACTTCATTACCAAATAACAGTTCGGGCATTGACGCAGTTAAGTTAAAAGACGGCAGGTTCTTGTTGGTTTACAACCATTCAACACGTAACGACACAACATGTGGGCGCAAGGGTCGGGGAATATTGACTGTGGCTGTCTCTAAAGATGGTATCAGTTGGGAGGCAGCAGCAGTATTAGAATATCGAAAAGGTTCAGTACAATATTCATACCCGGCTGTAATTCAGACCAAAGATGGTCTGGTGCATATTACTTATTCATGGCACAGGAAACGGATAAAACATGTTGTAATTGATCCGAAAAAATTTGAAACATACCCAATTATTGATGGTCAATGGCCTAAAGATAAAATGCCATGGACCCAAAGCATCGAAAATGAAGAAACCGGAGTGAACAGTGAACTATTAGAATAATAGAAGGAAATCTTCATTCTCAAACGATCATGGTTGAAAATAAAAAATGATAAAAATGTATCTTGTATTAATTATAAAACTAAAAAGATGAATAAAAACACACGTAAAAAGCGAATTAAAACAAGTGTCTTTGTGCTTCTTGCTTTTTTTCTGGTATGTTGGGATTTTAAGACCTCTCTTCAATACACCGTTTACAGCAATTCGTTCAGATATGAATCGGAATTCGATGCAATTACTGCCCCAACCACCCCCGTTAAAGTTGCTGTAGTTCCTTCTGATTATACGGATCTGGCAGATCCTGTTTCAAGGGATACCGATCCAACCTACGAACAGATTGAAGCCATGGTACGTAAAGCTATCGAACTGCAAGGTGGATTTGATGGTGTAATTGCCGAAGGGAATACGGTGATGCTTAAAGTGAACCTTGTGGGAGGAAATAGCCCATCCGGTGAAGGTGAGAACACGGATGTGAGGGTTGTGAAAGCCGTAATTAAAACGATTTATGATTTTCAAAACAATGTGGAAATTATAGTTGCAGAAGGAACTGCCAGAAGCAACGATGATCCTGCCGTAAGTGGAAGTGTCTGGCATAATTCGGGCTATATACCGCTATTAACAGATCCCTATTTAAGTGGTATTAACCTGCGTTTTGTAAACCTTAATCAGTCTCTTGGTGACTTAATTGAGATAGACCTGGCAGACAAAGGAACGGCTGCGACACATGATTACAAATACCATGTTCATAAAGAAGAACTGAATGCAGATGTTTATATTTCTGTTCCGGTGCTAAAAATACATAGCCCGGGGATGACATGCGCCTTAAAAAACCAGATCGGTACGGCACCTGGTTGTTATTATGGATATAATAAACAATCCGGTAAGGAAAAAGACGGTTCAGCCACCCCATCTATATTACATGCTGTTATTCCAAGACAGGACTGGTCTGAAGAAGAAATTGTTGACCTGTCAAACATTGCCGGTATTGACTTTGTTGTAGTTGATGCAATAATGTGCCTGGAAATTGCCAAAAGTTATAAACCTGAACGTCAGTTACGAATGAACACCATCATTGCAGGCTATGATCCGGTCGCAGTAGATAATGTATGTACCCGTTTGTTTGGTTTGAACCCCGATGATATAGTGCATATTTTCCTTGCAGAAAAAATGGGATTAGGTACCAATAATCCTGATTATATTGAAGTAGTGGGCGCTTCCATTGCATCTACCATGAAAAGGGCCAAAAAAGGCACAATTTATGGAAGCAGCAACAGGACATGGCTTTTGTCCCCTGCTTTTGATGGCACTGACATTGCTGTGGAGCACATTACTGATGAAAAGGATTATATTGCTGAAGCAGGGAAAGACGGATGGTCGGAACCTGTTTTCTTCTTTGATGATGAAATTGACCTCGGAAGCTTTTATGATGGTAAAGAGAATATGGTCTCCTATGCATTTACGAAGTTCTATTCACCTGTCGATACTGCTGTTGAGCTTTGGCTTGGCAGGCAGGAAGCCATGTATGTGTATATAAATGGTGAAAAAGTATATTCGGAAACAACAAACGAAGATTTTTCCGGCAGAAAAGAAGCTGATATTAATGTGAAAAAAGGGGAAAACACCTTGCTGGTAAAAACACTTAATCAGTTTGGGGCTTATACATTTGCTTTGAATATATGCGAAGTGGAGTCAGACAATTATTATAAGGGTAACAGGCTGCCAGGTTTAAAATTTTATACGGACACAATCGGCACTTCTGAACCGGTTGGGGTATTTCAGCAATTGAGCGCCAATGAAATTACGCTTACAAACTATCCAAACCCTTGTAATGATTTCACAACGATTAAATTTACATTACCGAAATCAGACATTGCAAATATTAATATATATGATTTGACCGGTAAATTAATTAAAAACGTGGCCATTAATTACTATCCGGCAGGCACACAAGAAATCAGATGTGAGACAGCTGATCTGAAATCCGGATATTATCTTTGCAGGATGAAAGCGGGTAAATATTCTAAAAGCATTATGCTTTTGGTAAAATAGATAACAATTGTTTATATAAAACTAACTATCAATGAAAACCTAACAGGTTTATTCAACCTGTTAGGTTTAGGTAGAGATTATTAAACGTATTAAATGACGTAATTAAAATAGAGTATGATGAGAATTTTAAAATTTACAGTTTTAATATCATTTTTAATTTGTTACTGCTCATTATCCCAACAATTAGCTTTTCCTACAGCAGAAGGCTATGGAAAATACTCAAAAGGAGGAAGGGGAGGTGTCATATATGAAGTGACAAACTTAAATGACAGGGGAGAAGGAAGTCTAAGGGCTGCCGTGGAAGCCTCCGGTTCCAGAACGGTCGTTTTCAGGGTTTCGGGTAATATTGAGCTGGAAAGCCCTATAAGTATAAAAAACCCTTACATTACTATTGCAGGCCAAACAGCCCCGGGTGACGGTATATGCCTTATAAACCATCCTTTATCAGTTGATGCGGATCATGTAATTATAAGATACATACGAGTAAGGCCCGGTGATGTATCAGGAAAAGATTATGATGCGGTATCGGGCAGGGGCACAAAACATATTATCCTGGATCACGTTTCAGCAAGCTGGAGCGTTGATGAAACTATGTCGATTTATCATTGTGACAGTATTACCGTGCAATGGTGCATCATATCGGAAAGCATGAGCCATTCCAATCATATAAAAGGGTCACATGGATTTGGAGGTATTTGGGGAAGTAATTACGGAACATATCATCATAATCTGCTAGCCCACCATTCAAGTCGTAATCCCCGTATGGCTTCAGGTTCCGGTAATACTGATTACAGGAATAATGTAATATATAACTGGGGATACCAAAGTCTTTACGGTGGAGAAAAGTATCAACAAGGAAATGATAAATTCAATTTTTCAAACTTCAATATTATAGCCAATTATTATAAACCTGGTCCGGCCACAAAACCAGGAGAGGTAACATATAGAATAGCAAACCCATCTTATAGAGATGGAGATGATTATGGCAAATGGTATATAGCAGATAATATTGTTGAGGGAAATGAAGAGGTCTCAAAAGATAATTGGAATGGCGGGGTACAAACAAAAATTTCTTTTGAAAAAATTAAACTTGAAAAATCCTGGCCATCCATGCCAATAAATCAACAGACAGCAGAAGAAGCATATAAAAGAGTTCTTAGTAATGCCGGAGCAATTTTACCCAAAAGAGACGTAATAGATGAACGTATAATTAAAGAAGTAAGCGGCGGTTATGCCACTTATGAGGGTGAAAGTTATAAAAAGGAGCATCAGGTTGCCGATTCCACGAAAGTTACCGGAATTATTGACACACAAAATGATGCGGGCGGCTGGTCAATACTTAATAGCATACCAGCACCAATGGATACGGACCATGATGGAATACCCGATTACTGGGAGGATGAAAACAAATTGGATAAATTGGATCCTGAGGATAGAAATAAAATAACCCGGGATGGGTATACCATGTTAGAAAAGTATTTGAATAGTATAGAATAACTATTCATATACCGCACAGGATAAATGCGGTCAAAGATGCTTTTAAACAATAGTAATAAAGAATTTAATACATAACGCCTAGAGACATGAAACTAAATTTAAAAATAAGTTTACTGTTGACAATCAATATTGCACTTTTGCATTCCTGTTTAAGCCAGAAAATCCAGTCAATAGTGGACATAAAACCTCGTGTAATAGTCACCTCTGACGGAGAAATTGATGATGAATGCTCTTTGGTGAGGTTTTTATTATATACAAATGAATGGGATGTGGAAGGTATCATCACTTCGAGCTCTCAATATCATTGGCATGGACACAATTGGGCCGGGGACGATTGGCATGCACCTTACCTGGATGCTTATGCTGAGGTTTATCCAAATCTTGTGAAGCATGATAAAAACTACCCAACACCCGATTATCTGAAATCGTTGACTTTGTTGGGAAATGTTACCGCAGAAGGCGAAATGGATTCCATCACTCCCGGCTCTCAACATATAGTAAAAGTCCTGCTCGATGAATCAGATGACCGGCCAGTGTGGGTCCAGGCATGGGGCGGCACAAATACGATTGCCCGGGCACTAAAAACCATTGAAGAAGAACATCCTGAGAAAATGGAATATGTGGCAAACAAACTCAGGTTCTTTTTTATCTGGGAGCAGGATTCAACCTACCAGGCATACATTCGGCCGCATTGGGGCAAATACAATATTTTAACAATTATTTGTGACCAGTTTTGGGCTATTGCGTATCAATGGAACAAAATACTACCTGAAGATAAACTTGCGTATTTCAAGGGAGATTGGATGAAATCAAACATTCTTGAAGAGCATGGGGCTCTATGCTCCCTTTACAAGGCCCATGTCCCTGGAAGTCATGGTTTGTCAGGTGATACAGCTTTTAATGACGGAGATTTCAGGTCTGAAGGAGATTCACCCGCTTTTTTACATACGATAAATACAGGATTGAGAAATGTGGAGTTGCCAGACTATGGAGGATGGGGTGGCAGATATGTGAATGTGCGCAGTAATACCTGGCTCGATCCGGTTCCTGTTCCAAATTATGAGTATCCTGAAGGCAGATGGTATACCAAATCGGCCTGGGGAAGAAAATACATGCGTGAAGTGTATCCTGAAAATCAGGATTTGATGAAGGAGTATTTTAAACCACTTGCACGATGGACTGATGCCATACAAAATGATTTTGCAGCACGTGCCGACTGGTGTGTTAAATCATTTGAGGAAGCAAACCATCCCCCGTTAGTTAAGCTTGGCCATTCAATGGATTTGGTTTCAAAACCCGGTTCCATTGTTCAATTAAGTGCGCAGGGAACTTTTGATCCGGATGGGGACCAACTCACATACCATTGGTGGTTTTATAAAGAGGCAAGTAGTTTGAACGGGGATATTATAATAGAAAATACAGATGCACAAAATACTTCATTCAAGGTTCCGGAACAAATTGACAGGGAGGCAAACATTCATATAATTTGTGAAGTAACGGATAATGGATCTCCTCGGTTAACCAGGTATCAACGTATAATTATTAAAATAAAAATATAAAAAAAATTATGAGAAGAATAAATTTTGTTCTGGCATTTTTTTTACTTTTTACAGTAAATAGTGTTGCCCAACAATTGGCATTTCCTGGAGCAGAAGGGTATGGAAAATATACAACAGGCGGTCGCGGAGGTGCGGTTTATGAAGTAACTAATCTCAACGCCTCAGGTTCCGGCAGTCTTGAAGAGGCACTTAGCGCCTCTGGTGCCAGAACAGTAGTATTCAGAGTTTCCGGTATCATTGAAGGAAATTTCAAGATCGAAAATGACAAAATTACTATAGCTGGACAAACGGCTCCGGGAGATGGTATCTGCATTAAGGGCAGTCTTTCTGTTGCTGCCAGCGATGTCATCATCCGATACATTCGTGTAAGGGCAAATCCCACAGAAGAAACTGATGCCATTGGTGGAAGGTACGAAAAAAATATTATTGTGGATCATGTATCAGCGAGTTGGAGCAGCGACGAAGTAATGTCTTTTTATCATAATGAGAACGTTACCATTCAATGGTGTATGGTTACAGAAGCCTGTGAAAAAGCAGGTGAAGGGCACAGGTTTGGTGGTATCTGGGGAAATCCTTATGGTACTTACCATCATAATCTTATTGCACATAACGACAGTCGTAATCCGCGCTGGGCGTCAGGTTGTGGATATAATGATTACAGGAACAACGTGTTATATAATTGGGGATATAACAGTTGCTATGGGGCTGAAGCACAACAAGATGGAAAGCCTCAGTTTTATTTTTCAACTATAAACATGATAGCAAATTATTATAAGTCTGGTCCAGGGACTCAACCGGGTGTAAAAAGTCGTATTGCTCAACCTTCAACACGCGATGGAGAGGCTGATGCCGGCAAATGGTGGGTTTCAAATAACGTAGTAGTGGGATATCCAACAGTTACCACAGATAATTGGAAAGGTTTTGCCAGTAATGAATCATACTTTAGGCTCAGCGAACCTTGGGATGCAATGCCAATTAACCAGCAATCTCCTGAAGAAGCCTATAATTTTGTACTTGCCCATGCGGGCTGCTCAAAACCAAATCGCGATACGATTGATAAACGTATTATAAATGAAGTACGTACAGGTACTGCCACATATGGCAGCAATGGTATTATTACAGTACCGGGTGATGTTGGAGGTTGGCCTTTCCTGGCCAGTGGTACACCACCTGTAGATTCGGACCATGATGGAATGCCAAACAATTGGGAAAAAGATAATGGCCTGGATACAGCTAATGCTGATGACAGAAATATTGTAGGTGCCGATGGGTACACAATGCTTGAAGTTTATCTGAATTGCCTTGCCATATATGATACTGTTTCAGTAACAGGTATAACTCTTAATCAAAACAGTGTCACATTAAATATAAATGAGAAGACTCAGCTTTCTGTTATAATTAGTCCATTTAATGCTACAAATCAAATAGTAACATGGAGTTCAAGCGATAATTCTGTGGTTACAGTAGATGAAACCGGACTGGTAACTGCCATATCAGTTGGATCGGCTGTTATTACAGCTGCAACCCAGGATAGGGATTTTATTGATACAGCAAATATTACAGTAATTTCCTCTACATCTATACAAATAACAACATCCGATAAAAAGATTTATATTTATCCTATACCATTTAGCAATCAGTTAAATATTCAGTATGAAACAGAATCCGATGAATCTGTTGATATTATGCTGTTTGATGCTACAGGTAAAATGGTGTTTTATAAGAAGTCTTTGGGGGTTAACCAGCAATTGGATTTGACTGATCTGGATGAAGGAATTTATATGTTAAAATTGGTTGGACCATCAATTAGTGTAGTGAAAAGTGTCATTAAAATTTAATAATTGTTGCAGGAAATAGCAATGAAGATAAAATAAACACTACATTATGTTAAATACATTATTCAACAATTTTAAATTTTTACTATCTTTAAACATGTTAAAAAAAACTAACATAAAGCGAGAACTGGTACCGGCTCTTTTATTGTCTATTCTACCTGTTTCAATGATTTGTGCCCAGGATGATGCTCCTGGACGAATCCCTGAATATCCGGTTCCCTATGAATACCCTTCAGTAGAGAACATCAAAGAAACCCTTAACCGGGTAAGGGACTATTATGAATCTACGTGTAGTTTAAAAATTATTGATTCTAAAACAGGTAAAGAGATAACAGATTTTTCCATACCAAACAAAAATGCACGTGTTTCAGATGGATTTGCCGGCGAATGGTCCTATACAAATGGTGTAGTCCTTTCTGCTTTTGAGTATATAGATGATGTGACAGGGGACTCTGTTTTCTTTAATAATAACACCAGGTTTTTTGATCTGGTGGTTGAAACCTTGCCCTATTTTGTAAAAAACAGGGAAGAATTTGGGAAGGAGGCAAGGCATGGTTGGGGCAGGACACCAAATTTTCATGCGCTCGATGACTGTGGCTCTATTGGCGCTGCCATGATTAAGACATATCTGAAAAATAGAAATGATAATTATTTACCGTTGATAGATACTATTGCCGACTACATCTTAAACAGGCAGTTTCGTTTGGATGACGGGACCCTGGCACGGCACCGGCCACAGTATCAGTCTGTTTGGGCAGACGATATGTATATGAGCGTACCTTTTCTCGCCAATATGGGTAATCTTACAGGTAATAATAAATATTTTGATGATGCAGTGAAACAGGTCCTGCAAATGGCCGATCGGTTATACATACCGGAAAAAGAACTGTTCGACCATGGATGGAACGTAACATCAGGTGACTATGACCCCCGCTTTTACTGGGGAAGGGCCAATGGGTGGACTTTAATGTCCATGGCTGAACTTCTGGAAGTTTTACCGGAAGATTATACCGGCAGGGATGAAATTCTCCATTTATACCGTTCCATGATCCGTAGCCTTGCAAATTTGCAGGATGGCACAGGCTTTTGGCACAATATGCTGGATAAAAATGATACGTATCTGGAAACCTCGTGTACAGCTATGTTCACATTCGCAATTGCCAAAGGTATCAATGAAGGATGGATAAATCATGTTTACGGTCCTGTTGCACTTACAGGCTGGAATGCTATAACGACCATGGTACTTGAAAACGGTGCAGTGGATGGCACCTGTGAAGGAACTACGTTTGCCCATGACAACACGTATTATTACTACAGGGGAAAAAGCATTTATGCAACTCATGGATATGGTCCTGTGCTTTATGCCGGGGCGGAAATGATCCGCTTATTACAAAATGATAAAATAGAAGTTCAAAGAGCAAGGATTAACGATCGTAACAGCACATTTCATTTTCGTTTAAAAAGTGAATGGCCGGAGTAGCTTTATAATTATTTAAATGAACCGTCTATGAGTTAATAATCATTAACTCACACAATATCATGCTTATTTACGTGTTGCAAGTTCCATCTGACAACCTGGCTTTTGTCCCCGCCTTTTGATGGTGTCTCGTCCTAAAAAAAGTTTAAAGTTTAATATTTGGGAAAAGAGTCCCCTGTGTTTTTTAGGTCTATTCAATAGTCTACTGAGATGGTTTTACATCATAGATTATCATTTCTGCAACATTTATTATAGTTATTGCAAGCGCCACTTTCTACTTTTGTTCATATTTCTGAAATCATAAGTTTCTGCAAGGAAATTGTTCGTGTTCAAATATTTAATCAAACCTGTTGATCAGGATTACGGCCATCGAAAATACACTGTGTGATGAATGTTTCAGATTAAAATACTTCTATTAACTTAATAATTTTAAATGACATATGAGGAAAATGATATTTTGTATTTTATCGTTGCTGTTTTTTTTACATGCGAACGCACAGATTACAATTAACGAAGCAAGGGGGTGGTTAGAATCGGCGTATGTAATCTGGCATCCATTATCAGGTGCTGACAGCTATAATGTCTATTATACAGGGGAAGAGATAACTGATCAAAAAATTGACAGTCAGCTTATTCGCAGCTATGATGGCTATTACCGCGCAGATATTCCGGGCCTCGCTGCCGGTGACTATTCATTTAAAGTGGTTCCGGTAATTGGAGGTACGGAAAATGCAACAGATGCAGCAACTACTTCATCATTAATAGTGATATCACAAATAAGAGAAGGATTTGCTTTTAACAATGGAAGCCTGCCGGGAGCCTATAAGGCGAATGGAACGTTAAAAGAGGGTGCACAAATTCTTTACATAAACAATAATACAGCAAAAACAGTCACTTTAAACATTATTACTGACAGTAAAGGAACCACAGATACAGTGACCGGCATTGCCAAAATATTGGAAATAAAAGGAAAAGGTTATGACAGGACCCCATTATGTGTTCGTTTCATTGGGAAAGTGTTAAAAGAAAACATTGACGTTATAAAAGACAATATGTACCTCGACCTTCAGGGCAGCAAAAGCCTTTTGGAAGCCGAAGAAAATAATAAAGGGCCACTATTTAATGTTACCCTGGAAGGAGTCGGTGATGATGCAACCCTCTATGGTTTTGGTTTAAACCTGAAAAGAACAGCTTACGTTGAGATTCGAAATCTTGGATTTATGCTTTGGGGTGGGGGCAGTGACGGAGACGCCATTTCCATGGATACGGATAATTTTTATGTTTGGGTACATAATAACGATTTATTCTATGGTGAGCCCGGAGGCGATGCTGACCAGGTGAAAGGAGACGGTTCCATTGACATGAAGTACAATTCTACGTATATAACCATTTCATTTAATCATTTTTGGGACTCGGGAAAAGCAATGGGCTGTGGCGGAGCTACTGGAGAAGATAATCAATTATATATTACTTTTCATCACAACTGGTTCGATCACTCCGATTCAAGAATGCCCCGTTTAACCTATACCAATGCGCATGTATACAATAACTTCTATGATGGTGTAAGCACTTATGGAATTGGTACATCCCGTTATTCTTCAGCATTTGTTGAAAACAACTACTTTAGAGGTTCCTACAGGCCTATGCTGATACCCGGTCAGGGAACTGATGTATGGGAAGGAGGAATGGATTTTTCAGGTAGCAGTTTTACCGAACAAGACGGCGGTATGACCAAAGCATACAACAACGCATTAAATGGAGGAAATGCTGAAAATAATTTAAGCTACTTCAACCAAAATACCACACCTGTTTCAGGTCAGCTTGATGCTTATGAAGTAACTGATCCTGTTGCTACTGTACCCGGATCGGTTGCTGCAGTAAGAGGAGGATATACATACAATAATTTTGATACAGAGGCCGGCATGTATGAATACACTGCCGAACTCCCGGAAGCTGCCAGGAACACAATTTTAAACCTGGCAGGCAGGACAAATGGAGGGGACTTTACATTTACTTTCAATAACACCGTTGAGGATGGAAATAAATCAGTGATTACAGCACTGAATGACTCCATTTTAAACTACAATACCTATTACGGGAGTTACCGGAAAGACACTAGCAGGTCCGATATAGAAGCGCCTGCAGAAAATGCACAGCTGAAGGTATATCCAAATCCGGTTTCACAATACCTGTATTTGTCTTCCGATGTACCTGTAGTTGAAATAAATATCTACTCTTTAACAGGCATATTACTAATAAATAGTAAAACAGATATCACAGCTATAGATATTTCCAATTTACCTCAGGGAACTTATTGTGTGGCTGTAAGAACTGAAACAGGAATGAGCCGCAAAATGGTTATTAAAAATTGATACCTGCAAACATTTAATAATAGAGGATATTAAGGAATATCTACTTTAACAAGTTTAAGATAAGCCCGGTTTTACACTTAAACATATAAGGGAAGAAGCTGACTTTATATAATAGCGTTAGTTTATGATATAAGAATAATCTTCATCACTATTATATATTTTATCGCCCAAGCTAAAACAATAGATTATTGAAAATCAATCTATTAAATATTTTGCTTGTCTCGACTCACATTAAATTTGTAGAAGCAGGATCATATACAACGTGTAAAATTTTACTTTTTATTTTACTTTTTAGTAATTTCAAACTTTCATAAATACAAATATTTTGGATGGATCTGGGATTAAAAAAAGTCTTTATTCTTTTAACTATATTTTTAAATGTATTATATAGCAATGCAAATAAGAAAGAGATCTTTTTTAGTCCGCTTTCTAAAGAACAGGGCCTGCCGGGGGATAATGTACAGGCAATTTTCCAGGACAGTTACGGCTATATATGGTTTGGTATTGAGTCTGTAGGGTTATGCAAATACGATGGCAACAGGTATTTTGTTTACGGCATGGCCAACACTGACGTTAATTCTCTCTCCACAAGTTTTATAAATTTTATGGTTGAAGATAGTAATGGCGATTTATGGCTGGCTACCGAGCATGGATTAAATATATTTAACAGGGATGAGGGTGTTTTTAACAGTTATTTTACTCCTGTCTTACCGGATAACCGGATAAAAACCATATACAAAGACAAAAGCAATGCCATATGGATAGGAACTGAAAAGGGGGTAAGGAGATTTATACCGGCAAATTCTGAAAAAGCTGACCAAAATACATGGTTCGGATTTGAAAACAGGAAGGTTAAATATGTTATTGATAACAACTATATTATTGACAACATCGGAAACGAAATAGTAAACAGTATTATTGAAGATAATGAAGGAGCTTACTGGTTTGGAACATTCAATGGTTTGTATAAATGTCAACTCATTCATAATGCATTGATGTGTGAGAACGTTGTAATTAATGAGACTGACATTACGGCAAACCGCATTAATGATATAGCACAATTGTCCGCTAATTACTTGTTGTTAGGTACGAATGTGGGTGTTACGATATTAAATATAAAAACCCATAAGGTTACAGATATTCAATTTAGCAAAAACAAAGATTTTTCCAATATAGCATTTGGTGTAACAAAAATAATGGTTGATTCAAAGGGCTTTTCATGGATTGGAACAAACCTAAATGGTATAATATCAGGAAAAACAGATAACGGAAAAAACATCAGCATCGCTTTACCCTCAGCTATCAAGGGATTGGAAAGTACACATATCAGAAATATTTTTGAAGACAGAACGGGACAAATATGGGTAGTCACAAAATATGCGGGCATATATTTATATGATCCGCGCTCCCAGTTATTCCCTTACTATACCTCCAATGACAAAAACCAAAACTTCATCCTTTCTGCTTGTGAAAGCAAAAACGGTAATATCTTTTTAGGTACTAAATTTGCGGGTATGCTTGAATATAACCCGGAAACCTCAACTATTAAACAAAAGAAAATATATCTAAATAATGAATTTGTAAACAGGATTGAATGTTTATATGAAGACGCAAACGGCAACCTTTGGATGGGGTATAAGAAGGGGTTGATAGTATTGGATGAAAATAAGAATGTTAAAAAAAGCTATAATGCCCCTAAACCTTATGGGATGAGTGTTGGCAAATCAGATACTTTCTGGGTTTTTACGGAGCAGGGTGTTTATTATTTAAATAAACAAACCGACAAAGTTGAAAAATATGATTTATCAATTTATGGTAAAATATTTGAAAACAATGAAATTACTGTACAGGAAATATATTCAGATAAATATGGAGATCTGTGGTTACCAACATCTGCCAATGGAGTATTCAAATACATTGTTTCCGACAAAAAACTACTGTGGTTTAAAAATAACCCCGATAACCCCAATAGTCTCAGCGGAAATATAATCAGGTCATTTTTTCAGGATAGCAGGGGAGAAATATGGATAGGGACTAAATTTAGCGGATTGAACAGGTATCAACCTGAATCAAATTCATTTGAACATTTTACCATAGCCGATGGATTACCTTCAAATGCCATTTACAGCATCATCGAAGATAAAAATGGTTATTTATGGTTTTCAACAAATAATGGTATTTCAAAGTATGATCCGGTAAAAAAACAATTCTTCAACTTTAATGAAAAACATGGATTGCAGGGAAACGTATTTGAACAAAGGGCCAGCATAAAATTAACTGATAACAGCATTCTGATTGGGGGTAGCAATGGTTTTAACATCTTTTCCCCTGATAATGTTTACATTGACAACATAAATCCACCGCTTGTAATAACAAATATTCAGGCTGACAATACGACTGTTGGCAAAGATATTTTTTCTACCTGTGAAATAGTAATTCCATACAAAAGCTCAAAACTAATAACTATCGAATTTACTTCATTGGATTACAGGGATCCGGCAAACCTCAACTATGCCTATCAACTTGACGGAGTTGATGAGGATTGGGTAGATGCTAATAAACGTAACTATGTTACCTATTCCAGGTTATCGCACGGAAAATACACCTTTCGTTTTAAGGCGACAAATGCCGATGGTATATGGACTAAATACTACCAGGATGTAAGTATAATCATTGAAACTCCTTTTTGGCTGAAATGGTGGGCTTATGTCATTTATTGTATTTCCGGAATGGCATTACTTTTTGGCATTTATCGTTTCGCCACAATCAGGGCTAATTATAACCATCAACTCTATGCAAAGGAACTGGAACTTGCAAGAGACAGGGAACTGAATCAGATGAAGCTGCGGTTCTTCACCAACATATCTCATGAAATACGTACACCCCTGTCATTAATAATGGCTCCACTGCAAAAACTTCAAAAAAGTAAGGATTTAAATGAATACTTAAGGCAGAAAGTTGAACTAATTGATAAAAGCACGAAACGACTTCTAAAACTTACCGATCAGCTATTGTATTTCAGAAAAGCACAACAGGAAAACCTGAAACTGGAAATAGCAAAAAGCGATATTGTAGAGTTTATTTCCGATATAATTTCTCCTTTTTATGAACTGGCAGATAATAACATAATTAATTTGCGGTTTGAAAGTGACCATGAGCATCTTATGCTTTGGTTCGATCCTGATAAAGTAGAAAAGATTATCAGTAACCTGGTCTCTAATGCATTTAAATTTACTCCTGAGAACGGTTCTATTACTGTTCATATACATACTTTTGAAGGTTTGAAAAACAAAAAAAGAGGCTTAAAACCTTCAGATATTGAGAAAACACCATATGTTAAAATATCTGTCAGTGACTCAGGGACAGGAATGACAAAAGAACAGATAGAGCATATCTTTGAACGGTTCTACCAGGCTGAACCATTCGATACAGGAGTAGGGATAGGGCTTGAATTTGTTAAGCATCTAATTGAAACTCATTATGGAAAAATAGAGGTGGATAGTATTCCCGGTAAAGGGACAACTTTTTCAGTTTATTTGCCTTATAATAAACAAGTTTACCGTAATGCGATTATTCTTAAAGATACGATTAAAAGCCAGGATTATATACCAAAAGGAAGCCTCTCTGTCCTTTACGGAAACGATAAAGAAACAAATATTGACTTAATTGATGACTTTATCGAATACAATAGCAAACCCAGCCTATTAATAGTAGAAGATAATGAAGAGCTAAAATCCTATTTAAAAGGAATGTTTGAGGAGAATTACAACATACTTTTGGCAGCTAATGGAGAAGAAGGATTGGAGATTACAAAAAAGGAAACTCCGGAAATCATTATAACGGATATTATGATGCCCAAAATGAATGGTATTGAGTTTTGCAGAAAGGTAAAGTCAGATGTTAACATAAGTCATATCCCGGTAATAATGTTAACAGCAAAAAACTTCGAAGAGGACGAGATTGAGGGGTTACATTCAGGAGCAGATGATTATATTTCGAAACCTTTTAATGAAGATATATTAATAGCCAGGATTAACAACATATTCATATCAAGGCAAAAACTGCAGGAAAAGTATGCAAGCGATATCTACATTGATCCCTCCGAAATAACCACAAATAAAACAGATAAACAATTTATGGAAAAACTGTTGAGCATAATTAATGACGATATTACAAATCCGGAACTATCCATACATGATATTGCAGATCTTTTGAATATGGACAGGTCCAATTTTTTCAGAAAAGTTAAAAGCCTCTCCGGTAAAAGCCCCAGCCAGCTTATAAGAGAATACAAAATAAAGAAAGGCGCAAAACTGCTATTATCTGAAAATTATAATATAAACGAAATTTCATATATGGTTGGGTTTACATCACCGGCCTATTTCTCAAAACTCTTCAAAGAAATACTGGGCCGGACACCAAGTGAATTTTTAAAAGATAAAAAAGGCTAAAACAATACTTCGTTTCTCTTTTCAGGTGTTGCATCGCTGTCTATTTCAACTTTACAACATACATTATAATCATTACATCATTCGTTACAGTCCCTTCCTGCTTACATCATTATATTTGTTGCCAAATTAACCAATCGAAAGCATACTAATATGAGAAAGAAATTATTTAAAGAGAGTACTTTTGTTACAAAACAGATGAGAAGGAAAGATTATATGTGTTTGGTTTTCCTTCTATCAGGATTGTTTTTTTTTCAAACCGTATTTTCTCAATCATATAACTATTCAAGTGAAAGCTTTGAAGAAAATGTATGGAGCAACGCACCTGAATCTTCAAATCCGATTGCCTCATCAACCGGAACGTGGACAGTGAGAAAAAACAATATACAAACCACTGAAGTAACACCTCAGGATGGCACCTACAGTCTTTTAATTGCAGAAAAAACCGATGTCTTAATGACTCCCCGGCTGGATAATGGCGCCGGTGTACTAACTTATTATGCCATGGCAACAGGCAGCCGGACAGTTACGGTATCCACCTCTCCTGATCAGTCGAACTGGACAGTGGTTGAGACATATCCTATGACATCAGGCTGGGTGCAACGGAGTGTTACTATCAATGACCCGGCAGTTCGATACATCAAGTTTGCAACCAATTCAAACAAAGGTGCATACCTTGACAATATTTTAATTACCATGGCTGGCGCTCCCGGGGTATCCACCATTACAGATACACCTGCGGCAATTACACAAACATCTGCCCTTGTTGGAGGGACCATTACTTCTGACGGATCATCCACTATATTAAGCCGTGGAATATGCTATAATAGTACCGGATATCCTGATACATCTTCAAATAAAATAGTTGTTGCCGGTACCACAGGTTCATTTACCGGAACAATAAGCGGCCTGGAAATGGGAACCACCTATTATGTTAAAGCCTATGCATCCACAAACCAGGGAGTAAGCTATGGACTTTCCTTAGCATTTACTACCCGTGAAGCGGATGCTCCCCTGGATTACTGGACACAACCTTTCGAGGATCTGTCTCATTTTCCGGGTACTGCACCTACATCCCCTTTAACAATAAACGTTCCCGGACAGGGAGACTGGATATATTTAAATGCATATAAATCGACAAATCCGCTATATATTACAGATGGCTCAGCCTGTGATCTGAGAATGTTAAAGAACGGGTCATATGTGGTTACCCCGGTTTTGAATGACGGAGTTACCACACTCTCATTTGTTGAAGGCCGCGGGGAACGCGAACTCACTGTTTATACATCAACTGATGGAGGTTCCAGCTGGAGTACATTTGAAACTTTTGAAACTGTAAAAGCACAATATATACATCTAAAAATAAACAGTGCCGGTGTTAACAGGATTAAGATTGCCAATAACAGTGGCAGCGATGCAGATATTGATAATATTACCATCAATGTTTACCCTCAGGGTGTTGTGCCAAGCCTTTCCACTACAGCAGCATCGGCTATTGGTAAAAATTCAGCATCTACCGGAGGTAATGTTACTTCTGCCGGAGACAGGTCTGTTGAGGAAAGAGGCGTATGCTGGAGCACAACTACAACTCCCATCATTGCAGACAGCATAACCCTTGATGGTTCCGGTACGGGAACATTTACCAGCTTACTATCAGGCTTACCTGCAGGTACTGAGATCTACGTAAGGGCTTATGCAAGAAGCCGGGCAGGAACAGGGTATGGAAATGAAATAACATTCACCACATTGCCACCCACAATTCCGGTTGTTACTACAACATCTGCAACAGATATTAAAGGAGAGCTGGCAACAAGCGGTGGTAATATTACGGATGGCGGCGGAGCGCCCATTACTCAAAAAGGTGTATGCTGGAATACTTCCGGCAACCCGACGATTGCTGATTCCAAATCTGACGATGGCACAGGAACCGGAATCTATGAAACCATGATAACAAACCTAACCCCAAACACATTCTATTATTACAGGGCATATGCAACAAACATTGCCGGAACAGGATATGGAGATGTTGACACATTTACAACAGGAAGTGTGGCATTACCATCAGTTACTACATCAGATGTATCTGACATTTATTTTTATGAAGCTACCGGTAACGGTAATGTTACCAGCGATGGCGGAGGTTTGACCTACCAGGGAATATGCTGGAATACCACAGGAAATCCTACTATTGCTGACGATACAATTATTTGCGGAATAGGATCAGGAGCTTATAATGGCACAATGACCGGTTTAAATGAAAACACCCTTTATTATGTACGTGCCTTTGCTACAAATAGCCTGGGTACAGTATACGGCAATGAGGTTACCTTTGCCACACCTGTATCAACAAAACTTACCAAACCTGTTGGATATGGTGAAGGTACTACCGGGGGAGGTACACCAACTCCTGATAATACAATTATTGTTACTACAGCAGCCGAGCTTGCTGCCGCAATAAATGGGGATAAATCCATAATCCTGGTATCAGGAACCATTTCAACATCAAAAATCTCCGCCACAATAACAAACAAAAGTATTATTGGCCTTCCCGGCGCCAAACTGGTGAATTTAAACCAGACTCAATCCGGTTCGGGAATATTGTATCTGGCAGAAGGTTCCCGGAATGTTATTATCCAGAATCTGATCTTTGAAGGACCCGGAGCCTATGATTGCGATGGACATGATCTGTTAACTAATAAAGGTTGTAATAAACTTTGGGTGGATCATTGTGAATTTCAGGATGGTGTAGACGGTTGTTTTGACAATACATCAGCATCTGATAGCATTACTGCATCATGGTGCAAATTCACCTACTTAAAGCCTCCTGTACCTGACGGCCCCGGAGGATCAGATGACCACCGCTTTGCCTGTCTTGTAGGGGGCTCAGATTCTGACTATCCGGCAGATGGCCATTACAGCATCACATGGCAAAATTGCTGGTGGGCGCAAGGCTGTGTAGCCAGGATGATTAGAGGGAGAAATACGGAAGTACATATGTTAAACTGCTACTGGAATAGTCCTGATACCAAGGATGCCATAGGATTAACTGCCGGTACTAATGGCTCAACCGTGTATGTCGAAGGTGGCGTTTTCGATATCCCCGGTGATCCTGCTGACATTGGCAGCGGTTCCATATCTATTCATTTTACAGATTGTGTGGATGGAGGTATCAACGTAGGTACAGTAGACCCGCCATTATATGAATATATTCCCATGGCCTCAGGTGAAGTGATCAGCGCTGTTACAACTGCCGATTGTGGTGCAGGGGCAACCCTTATTGTGACCGAAAGCGGGGAGGTATATTCAGGATGTCCTGCCACGCCCATTCTAATGTGCACAAATAACCTGGTACAGGAAGTTTATACTGGCAATGCCATTAGTGACATTGTATTTACCTGGGCAGGTACGGCAACGGATGTTACCCTTTCAGGTTTACCTGCGGGTTTATCCCAAAGTAAAGATGCAGTTGCACAAACCCTTACCATAAGCGGCGTGCCAACAGCTTCAGGTACATTTACCGTTACCACAACAGGTGGAAGCGGACTGCCCGCAAGCAAGCAGGGTACAATAATGATAACGGATGTTCCTCCTCCTTCCCTTGTTAGTACAGACAATACGGATCAAACTGTAAATTTTGGAGATGCAATAACCAGTATAGTATTTACCTGGGGAGGTGGTGCTACAGATGTTACAGCCTCAGGACTGCCAAAAGGGTTAACAACTTTAAAGGATACAGTTTCTAAAACATTTACATTGAGCGGTAAACCATCATCAACGGCAACGTATACAATTACAACCATTGGAGGGAGCGGAAATGCTGTATCAATTGATGGAACTATAAGTATTTTGTACACAACTACTCCATTTAGTATTGCATATGTAACCAACAATACACAGGCAACTTATAATAATGACATAAAAATATTGCCGGCATTAAAGGCAGATCCTAATTTCTCTGTTACTGAAATAAACTCCGGGGTTTCGGGTAATGTCTATAGTAGTTATGACCTGGTATTATTCAGCGAAGTGGTTCCTTCAACTGATCCCGGGGTAGCGGAACTTGAAGGAATTAACAAGCCCTTTATCATGATGAAGGTACATTCCTATAAAAGCGATGCAGGTGCCTGGGACTGGTCAGGTTCATCTACGGCTTACGGCCAGAACTCAGCCGAGACAAACATAGTTGTGTCTGATAAGTCCCACCCCATCTTTAAAGATGTTACCTGGGTAAATGATAATGAAGTGCAGGTTATATCCCAGGTTGGGAGCTTGAAAGGATTAACTTATATGGATCCTGCCCAGCTAAAAAGTGTTTCAGGTGGTACAATAGCATCATTAGCTAATGTGAAAGGACAAACGGCACAGGTTAGTATTTTTGAGGTACCCGAAGGAACATCCGTAGCAGGGAATCTGCTTAACAATGGTTTTATTCAAATAGGTATTAATAGTAACTCCTATGCTAATGTTACAGCAGATGGTATTTCAATTATTAAGAATGCATGTCTTTACTTACTTGTAGATGGCCCTATAGTTAACACTGAAAATTTTGATGTGTTAACGGGAATATCTGATTTCCGCTGCTATCCTACACTCGTTGAAGAATTGATTACTGTCTGCCTTCATTCTGGTTTTGATGGCAATGGCATAATACGCATTACAGATATTAATGGAAGAATTGTTCATCAGGAACTGGTTTGTTTCAATAAAGGGTACCATACTTTTTCTATTAATATTGTTGGAAAACACCCTGGCCTGTACATTTTAAGCTTTGAAACGAATAATGTGACAATTAAACAAAAACTCATGATAAAGTAACTCATTTTGTTTAGGTTAATATAGAAGGTTGTAAGCAAGGTATTATTATGCCTTGCTTGCTTCTTCAAGAAAATTCATAACTATAAAATCGGCATATAACATGGACTTTAAAATATTTCCTGATCCTTTTAATGATGTTATAAATATTGAATGTCCTGAATTTTCCGAAAATGATATCTTGGTTACTATGTATGATATGAGAGGCATTATCTATTTTAAGGAGTATATAAAATCACATAAACTGGAATTTAATACGGAAAATCTTCTATCAGGTAATTACCTGATGGTATTATATAGTCAGGGTAAGATTTTTTCACAAAAGCTTATTAAAAAGCCAATAAAGGTTTAAATTAGCAAACAACGTTGCCACTCTCTTAAATCCTTTATTGATTTTTGATTACTATTTTAGCGGTTATTTTTTTGGTAATATTTATATTAAATACTCATTTACCAAACATAGATGGTGTCCTTTAATATATGAATCTTACAGACATATTTTAGGAGGGAATCAAACAGATGCTGAATATTTTACGGTGATGATGAAGGTTACAAGATGTGAACCAAACAAAAAATGATACATTTGTAATATTCTTAATGATCAAATATTAACAGTATGAAACCCTTTATCTTTACGATACTAATAGCACTGACATTGAGTTCTGTATACGGACAAGTAGATAAAAAGAATAGAGTAATTATACTTACCGACATAGAAGCAGACCCCGATGATACACAATCTTTAGTAAGATTGCTGCTATACTCCAATGAAATTGACATCAAGGGATTAATCGCTACAACTTCCTGCTGGCATAAAACAATGGTAAATCCCGAATCCATTCACAAAATTGTTCAGGCTTACGAAAAAGTACAACAAAATCTTGTACAGCATTATGAAGCATTTCCAAAAGCCGGAACTTTATATACATTAATAAAACAAGGATTACCTGAATATGGCATGTTGGGTGTTGGCAATAAAAAGGACTCCGAAGGTTCAGACTGGATTATTGCGGAACTTGAAAAAAATGATGACCGTCCATTATGGATTTCTGTTTGGGGTGGCGCTAATACCCTTGCACAGGCATTATTTAAGCTAAAAAATACTAAAACTGAAAAAGAATTGAGTAAACTTATCGCAAAATTAAGGGTCTACACTATTTCCGACCAGGATGATAGTGGCATATGGATGCGGAATAATTTTCCAGACTTGTTTTATATCGTAAGCCCTGGCGATGATTATGGCAGTGCAACATGGAATGGCATTAATAGTTTTATTCAGGGAATAGACAATACTAAAATCAGCAATACATGGCTTGCTCAAAACATACAGCAGGGACACGGACCTCTTGGGGCATCTTATCCGGATGTAGCCTGGGGCATGGAAGGGGATACGCCCGCCTTCTTATCGCTTGTTTTAAATGGATTAAATGATGCTGAACACCCTGAATGGGGCGGCTGGGGAGGCAGGTATGAGCTTTGCATGCCTGATTTCTCTAAACAAAAGAAAGGTAGTTCAGGTGTACCCTATGAAGCCGAAACAAGAAAAATATGGACAAATGCCATGGATTCATATACACCCTATATTTCAGGTGATTATGGCCGGGCTGTAAAAAAGGATACGGTTACTTTTTATGACAATAAAGTATCATTATGGCGGTGGAGAGATGATTTTCAAAATGATTTTGCCGCACGTATGGACTGGTGCACAAAATCCTACGAAGAAGCTAATCATAATCCTGTAATTGTTTTAAGTAATAATGAACATTTAACTGTTAAATCAGGACAGGGTTTTGGCCTGGATGCGTTTAATACTTACGACCCCGATGGAGATAGTTTTAGCTTTTTATGGTTTAATTATCCTGAAGCCGGAACCTATAAAGACTTAGTAAAAATTGAAGGAACAGAGAATTCGCATGGAATATATATAATTGCTCCTGAGGTTGACAAAGAAGAAACGGTTCACATTATTTTGAAAGTAACTGATAAAGGAGAGCCTCCATTAAGCAGTTATAAGAGAATAATTGTGGCAATTAAACCCATTTAGGAATTATATAACAATTCATTTTTTTAACAAATTCGCGTATAATGAAAAACATCTTATTTACAGCATTGTTGCTGCCGCAGATTCTACTTGCACAAATTCACATAACGAAATCCCCTCCCAAAGGCAAAGACTATTTTCCAATTGTAAACTCAACAACCCATACTCCCGTATTCTATGATTCTTCTGATTATAAAGTTGTCAGTATTGTATCTCAATTATTTACCGGCGATATTGAAATGATTTCAGGGGGCAAACCAGTTATACTGTCCGGCAATGATAAATTAAATGAAAATATCATCATCATTGGAACCATTGGAAAAAACAAGTTAATCGATCGGTTAATTGCTGAAAAAAAACTATTGACTGATAGCATTAAAAACCAGTGGGAATGTTTCATTATACAAACCATTGATAAACCCTTCAAGGGCGTACAAAAGGCTTTAGTAATTGCAGGTAGCGATAGAAGAGGTACTGCTTATGGCGTATTTACCCTTTCCGAAAAGATGGGTGTTTCTCCCTGGTACTGGTGGGCAGATGTACCTGTCAAAAAAAGCAGGGAGCTTTATCTTGAAAACCTTACCTGCATTTCAAAAACACCATCAGTAAAATACCGTGGTATCTTTATAAATGATGAAGACTGGGGCTTACATGCATGGGCTGCCAAAAACTTTGAAAAAGAGCTGAACGATATAGGTCCCAAAACATATGAACGTGTATGTGAATTGCTGCTTCGATTAAAAGGAAATATGTTTGCCCCGGCAATGCATTCTTGTACAGGGGCTTTTTATCAGTATCCCGAAAGCAAAGTAGTTGCTGACCAATATGGTATTATTATAACAACATCGCATTGTGAGCCACTGCTATTCAATAATGCTTCAAAAAAGGAATGGGATAGTAAGCGCGATGGAGAGTGGAATTACTCAACCAACAAAGATGTAATTCTTAAAAAACTTGATGACCGTGTAAAGGAAGCATCTCCATTTGAAAATATTTATACAGTGGGTATGCGTGGTTTACACGATGAAGGCCTTAGAGGAGAACATTCAGCACAGGAAAAGGTAGTAATTTTAACAAGAGTAATTGCTGACCAGCAAAAGATACTTGAAAAATACCTGGACAAACCTGCTGATGAAATTCAGCAAATATTTGTTCCCTATAAAGAAACAATGGAAATTTATGAGATGGGCCTTGAGGTTCCTCAGGATGTTACCCTGGTTTGGGTGGATGACAATTACGGCTATATAAAACGGTTGAGTAATCCTGAAGAACAAGAAAGAAGTGGAGGGGCTGGAGTTTACTATCATTTATCCTACCTGGGTCCGCCACACGATTATTTGTGGTTGAATACAACGCCGCCCGTATTGATGTATGAAGAACTAAAAAAGGCATACGATGTGGGTGCCGATCGCTATTGGTTGATTAATGTAGGGGATATAAAACCTGCCGAGCTGGGTATGCAAACTTTCTTTGACTTTACCTGGAATGTGGAAGGATACGATATCACCAGCATCAACAAACACCAGGGCCAATATCTTGAAAGCATTTTTGATGGTTTTAATAGTGAACAACTACAGTATGTCATGGATACTTATTACCGGCTTGCATGGAGCCGTAAACCCGAATTCATGGGTTGGGAACGTGAATGGGACAGGGATAAAAGTTTGGAACAATTGGCCAATACCGAATTTTCCTTTAATAATTATAACGATGCAAGGCAACGTTTGGCTGATTATAAAAAGATTTCTGATTTAGTAAGTGAAATGCTGATTGGACTAGCTGAAAACTATCGTCCTGCATTTTACCAACTGGTAGCCTATCCTGTTATGGGATCGTACCAGATGAACCGTAAATTTCTTTTGGCCCAGCTAAACGATGAATTGTATAAAAAGAAAGAGTATGCCTCAGCCAACTGGGCAGCCGATGAGGCAAAATTAGCATACGACAGCATCAACAGTTTAACAACAACATACAATACCATTCTCAATGGTAAATGGAATGGTATGATGGAGCTTGCTCCGGGTCTGGTAGCCAAATATCAAAACATGCCTGAGGTTGTTTACACCGAAAATGCAGGAAGCCATGAAATCAATATATCCCCTCAGCAGGAGCAAAACCGGTTGGTTGGATGTACTGTACTTGATCTGAGAAAATTCAACAACAAGGTAGTGAATAATAAGCATACAATGCGCATAATTGAAGGTATTGGATTTGACGGGTACGCCATTCAGCTTGGAAAAGCAACAGAACAAACTGTCGATCCCACAGACCTGAACGGTTCTCACTTTGAATATGAATTTTCGGGTGTGGAGAACGATTCGGTTACAGTATATATTTATTCTCTCCCCCTTTTCCCCCTTTATAAGGGAAGAAGCAACAAGTTTGGTATTTCCATTGACGGGCAACCCATAATTGTTGCCATAAATGAACCAAAGGAATTTTCAAAACAATGGAAAGACCAGGTATTACGTAATAGCGTAGTTACAAAAGCTGAATTCCCCATTAATAAGGAAACTGAAACTCACACTCTTACCTTAACATGTGGAGATCCGGGAGCCATAATTCAACGCGTTGTAATTGACTGGGGCGGATTGAAAGAAACATATGTTGGGCCAAGTGTTAATTTGACAAAGCAGGTTGCTGGAAAATAAATATTTAATTGGGATATATTAATTCTAATCCTGATAAAGGTTCAGTATTTTTCAATGCCCCAAAAATATTAGCAAACCGTCCCCCTTTTTCTTTGGTCATGTGGTGATTGGATTGAAAATCCCATCTAGAAGAGGCCCTGGTGATGTTGTGATTAAGATTACGAATTTGAACGATTCACGTACAGCCGCTTATTAGAAGCAATCAATGCCAGTAATATTCGCACCGTTGTTCTCCGTTTTTTTAGGAACACAAGAATTGCAATCAGAATTTGAAATAGAGAAACCAAAAAATACAATTGTTTGCCAGATAACTCCCGATTATAGAATTTGTTTAAGAATTATAACGAGTAGTTGATTAAAATGTACAAGAAATAAGCTAAATATTCCAACTCTTTTAATAATCGCTTTACAATTTTTGTTTTAAAAATTAGGCTGTTCAAATTCTTATAAAATCGCAAAGAAAATTATTTGAATTTAGTTCAACAACTATTTAATATTTCGTAATTAAACCGTAATAATTTCATGTTAAAAAAGTATTACCCAAAGGTCTTAAATTATCGATTTTACATTTTCTTAATAGCTTTGATGATTAGCGCTGAAGCCAAATCACAAACCACCGCTGATCCGGTTGATTATAACTTCAAAAGAGGTTTTTATACCGATAGTTTTAAACTTGTATTATCAACAAAAACTCCGGGAGGAACTATTCGATACACACTGGATGGCAGCAAGCCATCTCTTACTAACGGGCAGGATTATTCAGTTCCTATCTCAATAAGTGCTAACGCAATGGTCAGGGCATATACATATGCAACAGGCTTGGATGATTCAAAAATTAAAACCCATACTTACATTTTTCCTCAACAAGTAATCAGACAAAAAGACAATATGCTGGAAGATTATGGCTATGATTTCTCTTCGGAAGAAACGGGTAAAGTGTTTTGGACAGAGGAAATGGATCCTGAAATAGTTGAAGCAACAGCGTACAAAGATGAAATAATTCAGGGCTTAAAGGATATTCCAACCTTGAGTGTAGTCATGCTAAAAGAAGATTTATGGGGGAGTAATGGTATTCATTGGGGGGATAATCTGGAAGAAGATGATATTGATTTTGAAAGGGAATGCTCTATAGAAATGATCTACCCTGATGGTTATAAAGGAGATACATTAAAAAACTGGCAGGAAAATTGCGGAATTAAAATACAAGGAGGCGGAGGGAGATGGGATAAAGGAACCTATGATCATAAACAATCATTTACATTAGTTTTTAGAAAGATATATGGTGCCGGAAAATTAAAAAATGAGATTTTTGCTGATGCTCCGCATGGTAAGGAATCTACTGCAGGCAAATACGATAGAATAATTCTTCGCTCAGGTCATAACAAAGGCTGGGGTTCTGATTGGGATAGAGAAAAATCAGTATATACCCGCGATCAGCTTGGAAGGGATCTGCAGATACTTATGTCTGGATTTGGGTCGCACGGTACTTTTGTTCACCTTTACCTTAACGGTAAATATTGGGGCTTATATAATCCTTGTGAAAGGCCGGATCATAATTTTTTAGCTAATTATTTTGGCGGTGAGGATGAAGATTATTTTTACGCTAAAGGAAAAGAGGATGACGCAAGTGATGATCGTGATGGCGAGCCGGGCCAAAGCAGCTCTCGTTTTTATGAGGCAAATTCGAAAGATTACAGTAATATAGCTTTTACTGACATGCAAAATTGGGTAATGGTAGACCAAAGTATTGCCAGTTTTTTAGTGTACGGGTATTCTAACCCGGGTGATGGTCCACAGTATTATTACGGAAACAACAATAACCCTCCGGGTCCTGTTGTATGGATCCCCTGGGATATTGAGGATTCCTTTGGCGGTGGAAGCAGACGAACGGGAGATCCAAGTGTAAGCAATATGCTGGATGATAATGAAAGTGGCGACAATGGCTTCGAAGCCTTTTGGACAAATATCGATTTTAGAATGCGTTTCAATGATTTGGTATATAAGCATTTTTACAATGATGGTGTAATGACCGATGAAAATGTAATTAAAGCATGGGATAATCTCACAAATTACATTTACAGACCAATTATTTGTGAATCTGCACGCTGGGGAGATGAGAGAAGTTCTGATCCGATGGATAGAGATAACGAATGGGATGCCGCCAGACTTGCCGTTAGAAAAGATTTGAATGGAAGAGGAGGTATGTTAATTTCAAAGCTTCAGGATAAAGGATACTATTCAACATTACCCGCACCATCCTATTCTACTGAAAGATCAGAAACAGATACAAGTACCTTTTCCATTACAATAAGCAGGGTGGGTGATAATGGAGTTGTATATTATTCCACTGATAATACTGATCCTCGAACATGGGATTTGATGGCATCTGTTTCAGCCAGTGCAATAATGATTGATGGAGAATCTGAAAATATTACAGTAATGGATACCTTCACCTTAATGGCCCGAACCAAAGATAATAATGAATGGAGTCCTTTACATAAAGTATTTGTTCTGCCCGATGGGACAATAATACACGATGTTTCTGCAATAGATGAAATAGTTATAACAGAAATAGATGATCCGTTAAACAATAAATTTTTCAAAGATAATAAAAAGAAAGAGTTGCTATTATATCCTAATCCTGTTTCTGACAGGTTATACTTATCAGAAGAAAAAGAGTTTTCAGTGTACTCAGCTATGGGTAGACTTATCTTGAATGGGAAAGGATCAGAAATTATAATGGATTATTTGCCAAAAGGAATGTATATTATAGTAATAGATAACTTGCCTTATAGAGTTTTAAAAAGAGATTACTACTAACAATATTATACAATAGTTATTATGGGTTAAATACTTAGTTTGTAATATTTGTAATATGAAAACACATAGCCTGATACTTATATTCTTTGTGTTATTGTTTGGTTGCCAGAATAAAGTAGAGGATCAGCGCTATCCAATACTATTAAACATGGTTCACCACAACCCTGGTGAACCAAAGTTTGAAACTCAATATACCGAGCCTGCTTTCCTAAAAGAAAAAGGCTACACAGGACAAATACCTAAAATAGAAATTCAATGTGCCCTTACTTATGACAGATGGCAGGAAAATGTTGTGCCCGAAAAGAGCAAGGAACGTTTGTGGATTAACAGACATGCTGCGGAAATAGATATCCTCATCAACAATGCCGAAAAAGCAGGTATGCCTTTGTATCCGTTTACTGATGTACTGGTTATACCTCAATCAATTATGGATAAATACGGGGATGAAATGAAATTGTATGGAAAGTTGTCCATCCAAAAAGAAAGAACTCAGGAAATTTTAAGGGCTCAGATAGATGAAATTTTCTGGCGCTTTCCAAAAATTGCCGGGCTAACTATCCGTTTTGGTGAAACCTACCTGCACGACACACCTTTTCATAAAGGAACACGGCCTGTTTACACACCTGAAGACCATACATTATTGATTAATATCTTAAGAGAAGAGGTTTGTGTAAAAAGAAATAAAAAGCTGTTCTATAGGACCTGGGATTTTGGTTATTTACATACACAACCTGTGCTTTATCTGAAAGCAACAGACCCTGTGGAACCCCACCCTAATTTATATTTTTCAGTTAAACATGCGAATGCAGATTTTCTTCGGGGCTATCCTTTCAACAAAACAATTGGAATTGGAAAACATCAGCAGATTGTTGAAATATCAACGAATCAGGCAGGATGTTATGGAAAAAACAGCCATCCGTATTACATTGGAAAAGGTATCATCGAAAACTGGTCGGAGATGACTGATAAAAAAGGAATACGTGATTTATATGATAATTCGCAAATTAAAGGATTCTGGATATGGACATGGGGTGACAGCTGGCAAGGACCCTATTTCGGAAATGAATTATGGGTAAACTTAAATGAATATGTGCTTCGTAGTTATATCCTGAATCCTAAACAAACTGAAGAGGAAATATTTTACAACTATGCTTTGAATCATCTGCATCTATCTCAAAGTGATGCTGACAAGTTGCGTGAACTTTGTCTTCTGTCAACGGATGCGGTATATTATGGACAAGCAAGTAAATATTTTGAAGAAGATGATTTCTGGATGCGCGATTGGTGGGTGCGTGACCATTATTTTACTGCAATAAACCTTTCCAACATTGTAAAAAGGAATTTACAGAAAGAGATAATTACTGAAAAAGAAGATAATATCAGGAAGTGGTATCAAATGGAAAAGCTGGCTTCCGAAATAAAAATGAATGATCCGGAAGATCAGAAATTCCTTCAGGTTTCAACGACCTACGGGCGCATAAAATATGAATTGATTGAGCAGATCTGGCGTGTTCAAATCATCTTGGCCGAAAATGAAGCCGGGAAAAATATTGACAAGGATTATGCTCAGAAATGTATTGATACATATATGCAAAAATGGAAGGAATGGGAGCAATTAAAGAAAGATTACCCATCCTGTCCTACACTTTATATAGATAATTGGTCGGAGCATTGTGGTCCCCCGTTCCAAACATCTTTAAAAAACAACAAATTCTTATGAATGAATAATGTTCTATTATATTGTGGTCATAAAAAACACCATGCAACAATTATTCCAAGCTATTAAACAAAAATTGATATACCACTGTATCATATCCTGATATTTTTGATAAAAACATTTTGTAATGAAAAAGTATATGTCAGATAAAAACAAAAAAATTAAACATTTATTATTTCTTTTTATTATTAATTGCAAAAGTTTTATGGTATATTTTTTTGGTATTCGGAAATAGAATATTGATTTAAAAAAGATTTTAAAATAACCTTCTTTTTGACAATCTGAATGTAAAACTTTTAAATACAAATCATTATGTTTAAGCATCGTAAATTCGTTTTTTATTTACAATTCATAGGTATCCTGTTACTTGTGGAACTCAAAGTCAATGCAATTGACAGCCTTGCCATCCAGGAAAACACTTTAGGTATATGCACGATGAATGGTGTAATTGAAAGCAGTGCAACAGGCTATACCGGGGAGGGTTACATAAATGCCGATCCGGGTATAAACACGGGAGTGAGCTGGAGTTTCAATGTCACAGTGGACGGAACATATAAGATGCTTTGGCGCTATGCTTTTGGCGGAACTGATACAACCAGCAGGGACGGAGGTTTGTATTTAAACAATGTGCTTATAGATACTGTTTCCTTCAAGTACAGCGGCTCCACTTCATGGTCTGTCTGGCAATTAACCGATACAATATCGCTTGAACTGCAAACAGGCATCAATACAGTCCGCTTGGGAGCATTAACGGCTAAAGGCCTTTCAAATCTCGATTATTTTGTAGTTTTTGGTAGTGGTTTGAGCATGTCGGAATGTTTACCTTCTTTTCCATTCAGTGTCGCATCAAATGATACATCAATGGGTACGGTAAGTTTTACACCAGACCAGTATTTATATGATCTGGGTACCGAAATAACGGCAACAGCCACTGCGAAACCCGGTTACTTTTTCCATAGCTGGTCGGGTGTGGAGTCTGATACTGCTTCCGTCTTTACATTCCATATCAAACAAAAAACAGACCTGACTGCATTGTTTTACCCGGATGGCACAATGGCTGATCCCGACGCTAACTGCTATGCTTCGGTACAGCATGATAACGGCACTCCATATTTATTAACCGGAGGTAGTTTGGGCGAAACCGTTGAACCCAGGACCTTGAATGAGCTTGAAACCTATCTGTCATCTCCTGATCCTCTTGTAATAAACATTTCAAGGTATTTCCAGGGAACAGGGGAATTTAGTGTAAGGTCCAATAAATCCATCATAGGCATCAACGATGCTGCCCATATCGAGGGGGTAAAACTTTCCATAGCCAACTGTCGCAATATTATCATAAAGAATGTGTCCTTTTCTAAAGTGGTAACGATTGATGAAATTGAGATAAACGGAGCAACAAATATCTGGATCGACCATTGCGAGTTTTTTACCGACCGTGACCATGACAAAGATTTTTACGATGGACTTCTGGATATTAAAAACGCATCTTCCTTCATTACCATCTCATGGTGCAATTTTCATGACCATTTCAAATCTATACTGATTAGTTCGGGAGATGATAGTTACCAGGATAGTGTGCAAAGGATAACCTTCCATCACAATTATTTTCATGATTGTGGTTCAAGGCTGCCCAGTATACGTTTTGGCAAATCCCATATTTTCAGTAATTACTACGAAAACAACGATGGGGCTATCAATACGAGGGTAGGGGCCTGCGTTAAGGTTGAACACAATTACTTTAAGAATACCAGTGGAGCTATTGGGCAAACCGGTGAAGCATATATTGACATGGACCCTAACACAAACATTTTTGTTAATAGTTCCTATTCTGCCAGCATTCCATCATGCAACCTGAATGTTCCTTATCCTTACCTTCATTTGGTGGATAGTGCGCCATACCTTCCTGCGCTGATACCAGCCAGTGTAAAGGTTTTTGATTTCACATCGGGAATTACCACAAATTCTATTCAAAACCCGGTGGTTTCAATGTATCCTAACCCGTGCCATGATGTAATGAATATTTCCATAAATTCGGAACAAAGCGCCGAAATTTCCGTTGAACTTCTGGATATGTGTGGCAAAATAATCAGGTGTTTTGCCTGTAAACAATCTTATAACCCCGGAAATATTAGATTACAATACCTTGTGGATGATCTGGAACCGGGTGCATATTCTTGCAGGGTCCGGGTAAACCATTCTGTATTTAGTAAAATAGTTTTTGTTTTATAAGAATCGATTCTCATTTCATGTAAAAAGGTGATTAATTATTAACAGTATGATAATAAGAAGGATTTGTTTATGCATTGCATTTGCGACACTGCTTTTTGGTAAGACGATATTGAATGCCCAAACCCCTGTATTAAAAGTTGATCTTAATATAGGTACCAGGCAGGAAGCAGAGGTGAATGAGCCGGGTTATACTCCATGGCCTATCAATGGTGGTTTCGATTCATTGACCATAGAGGGTGTTAAGATAGCATTCAAGAATGGTTATGTGGGTTACGGCTGGTATAAAGCGGGTGTGCAGGCACCTTATTATGCAAGGGTTGCCAATGATGGAATAACTACCAGTAACGTAGAAATGCACATCACGGGTTTGCAAAACGGTAAACACAGCCTGGTTACATTTCATAACACATTTGATAACCCGGAAACGAATACCTTTAGTCCGATGGATGTTTATATAAATGATTCATTAGTGATAGATGACTTGGAGCTGACAAACAGGGTGTTATCTAATGATGCTGCTACAACAGTTTTCCTTGAATTTGAGGTAAAAAATAATGAACCTGTTGTTGTACGTTTTCAATCAGATCCACCAAATGAGACAGCCTCTACAATAATTACTATATGCGGATTTCGTTTAAACTCATCGGATCCAAATAAGATGATTAAGTATGCTTATCCTTCTGATTTGGATGAACATGTGGATATTGATAATGATACCTTACGCTTTTACTGGACACCGCCTTTCAATACTGTTGCGCAAGACGTTTATTTTGGAGAAAACAGAGAGGATGTTCTGCTGGCAGATACTAATTCTCCCTCATTTATAGGAAACCTGCCAGATACCTTTTTTACGAGAAACGGATTCTACTCAATGAATTCATACTATTGGCGGGTTGATCCGATAAATTCAAGTGGGGAGAAAACAAAAGGGGATGTATATTATTTTAAAAAAAGGATACCGGCATTTCCTGAAGCTGATGGATATGGAAAATATGCATTGGGAGGCAGAGCAGGCAAAGTGGTTTATGTAACAAATTTAAATGACAATGGACCGGGAAGTTTTAGAGATGCAGTTGAAAATGATAGTGGACCACGTACCATACTCTTTGCTGTATCTGGTTTAATAACCTTAAATTCACGTCTGGTTATCCGCGATGATTATCTAACAGTTGCAGGTCAAACAGCACCTGGTAAAGGCATTTGTTTTCGATGGGCTCCGATAGGTGTAACCGGAGATAATCTTATAGTTCAAAATTTAAGGGTTCGGTTAGGTATTGGAGTTACATATGATGGTATGGGGCTTACAGGAGCAGAATTCAGTATTATTGACCACTGTTCTATAAGCTGGACTATAGACGAGGCATTTAGTTCCCGTGGCGCTAAAAACATAACTTTACAAAGGACGTTAATTTCGGAAGCTTTAAATGCTGCAGGTCATTCAAATTATCCTCCAGGTGCAGAACATGGATACGCCGGAAGTATTGGAGGTGATATTGGGAGTTTTCATCACAATCTGTTAGCGCATTGTAATGGCCGTAATTGGAGTTTGGCGGGAGGTTTGGACGGGGATGGAGACTATGCCGGCAGATTGGATATTTTTAATATGTTGGTATATAATTGGGGAAGTCGTGCTACGGATGGTGGAGCCCACGAGGTGAATTTTGTGAATAATTATTATAAAAAGGGTGATGCTACCTTACAAAACACAATACTAAGAGCACAACTTGAAGGAGTTGGAGGTGGTACACAAAGCTATTATTTCAATGGTAATGTTGTGGAAAATAAGGATGGTACTTTTGCATGTGATGGAACAGACAACACTTGCTCACGTACATATGAACTATCCAATGGGCAGATACTTGACTGGGAAGTATTTGTTGATGAACCATTCTTTCCATCTGAAGCAACGATTGATGATGCCTATTATGCTTATAAAAAAGTGCTGTCAGATGTGGGAAGTGTACAGCCAGCTTTTGATGATCATGATATCCGTATTATCGATGAAACTTTAAATGGTAAATATTCTTTAACCGGTAGTGTTACAGGTAAAAAAGGGTTTCCTGATCATGAAAAAGATGCCGGGTACTGGGAAGTATACCCGGGATATCTGAGAGATGTCAACTGGGATACAGACCTTGATGGCCTGCCAAATTGGTGGGAGGTTGCACATGGTTTGGACACAAATTCAGCATCTGATGATTTTTCTGAAACCAATGCGGACCTTGATCTCAATGGATATACCAATCTTGAAGAGTATTTACAATGGATGGACAGGCCACATTATTTTTTAAACAATACAGATAACATTACATTTGATTTATCTGATTATACCAGGGGATTTACCAATTCTCCGGTATTCGAAATTACCAACATCCTAAATGGCGATGCAATCCTTGAATCCGGAACCTCTTTGGTAACCTTCACACCTTCTGTAAATGGTCTGGGTGAACTGGAATTTAATGTAGTTGATGAAGATGCTTCTTCAATGACACGGAAAATTGGTTTTTATAAAGGGCAAATACTTGGTGATTCGATGTTTACCTATACGTATTTGCTTGACCGTGCTGGTACTATGATGGTTACAGTTGATTCTGTTAATACTGTCACCCCGGTAACCAATATTGCATTTATGCCGGCAGATGATATAATCCATATTTATCCCAATCCAGCATATGATATACTGAATATCTCTTTAAAATCTTATGAAAAATCCAGTATTGAATATAATATTATGGATATGACCGGAAGGTATGTATATAACGGACAGACCCCGATTTTCTCATCTGATAATCAAATGCAAATCAATGTTTCAGGGCTTCCTGCAGGATTATATTTATTGAATATTTATAATTCTGAATTTCGAAAAACGATCCGGTTTATTAAGGAATAATAACTTAAAGATAATTCTAGTTGATATTAGGTCAATATCAAAGATATTTGAAAGTGTATTCAAGCTACCTTTGTTCCTAATTGTATCGAAAGCAATATCCTGGTTTAAACCTTGTGATTTTTAAGTACGATAATTTTTTATTTTTGTATCTGCAAAAATCAATATCTATGAAACCTGTCTATTGCGAACAACCAACTTTTTCAGGCTTTTTTGAACCGGTCAATACACTTACAAACCTTATTTTCATCATTGCAGCCATCTATTTATTCATTTCTTTAAAACGAAGAAACCAACTTGACTCTAAAGCCATTTATTTAACCATTGTGTTGATATGTATAGGATTGGGAAGTGCTTCGTGGCATGTTTACAGATCAACTTTAACCTTTATATGTGATTCTTTACCTATTGCTATTTTCGTAGCTTCGTTTCTCTGGTTTTATCTGGCATTGACGGTAAAGAAAATAATATACCGAATCCTGTTTTTTATAGGATTTTTCTTATTTATCGTTGGATTATCCATACTTTTCAAACAATACGATAATTCAGACGCAATAGGGAATGGGGGATTGAAATATCTGGCTGCCATAGGCTATTTTGGATTGCTTCAAGTTTATAATATGTATCATAAAAGAGAATTGATTGCAAAATCGTTACTGACTGTATTACTTTTTGTTATTTCTTTCATTTTCAGGCAGACTGATCTGGTATTTTGTGATAAAATTGTATTTGGGACCCATTTTTTATGGCATATTTTCATTGCTGTAGTGTTGTATATGTTTGTCAGGTTATTATACCCCGGCAAACTAAAGGAGATTGTTGTCTGAAATTTTTTGTATTTTAGTAGTAATAAGAAAAACATATGAAACAGTTAACCATTCTTTTATTTGCAGCAGTATTTTATCATCATGTTGATGCACAGGTATTTGTAGATAAATTTGATAAACCTGATACAAGCAGGCATTTTTATTGTGGAAATAGTATAATTGAAAAGCCTGAGAAATTCTATGAAATCGGGAATGGCAAAATGTCGGTTAATAACAAGGATAAAGCAAAAACGATGTACATCCTTTACAACAATGCTATTGATCCGGATTCTATTATTGAAATATATACACAGATTGAACTATTAAAAGGTAGCGGATCCATAGGCATTTACACAGGATTACGCTGTTATAATTTTGTAATACATCCATATGGAAAATGGGAGAATCCTGATTGTTTCAGGGGACATTTTTATAATAAAGTAGATGATATCCCTGAAAATGAACTGGACACAAAAAACTCACGTTTTTTTGATATTTATGTCAGTATTAGAAAATTCAGCGCAACCGAAAATGAGATAGAGATCAGGGTTAATGGGAAAGATTTGGGTTATGGAATATTTGAAAAGATGGATAAAAACATTGAACAGGGCTTTATTATCCCTCCTTCAACAGAGGCTGTAATCCATTCATTTAAGCTGGATGCGTTCTTTATGAACCAATATAATCCTGATGACCTGGTCACAAAGGGCATCATGTTGGTTGGCCTAAAAAAATTTAACGATGCCAGAGAAGTATTTGAAAAATCCCTGAAGCTGAAGCCTGAAAATGGACTTGCCTGGCATTGTCTGGCCGAATGTTTGTTAAGACTCAACGAGTTTGAGCATGTTTGTGAGTACTATGATAATGCTATAAAGTGTAATTTTTCAATTTCAATTGAAAGGAAAGAAATCGTTTGTAATGAGATGGAATATTTCAGTACCGGATACAAACTTTTAAAACAAAGCTCATATAATGAAGCCTTAAAGGAGTTCAATAAAGCACAAACGGCAAATCCTGATTTTGGTAAAATTTACGTTTACAGGAGTATTTGTTATATGTATCTCGACGAAAATGAAAAAGCCTTACAAGACATGGATAAAGCTATGAAGTATGAGGAAAATAAGTATTTTATGGATACCCTCTATTTTGTCAGAAGCCTGGTAAATACCAATCGAAATTACATTCTGGCTGCAATAGATGACCTGACAAAATGTACGGAGCTAAATCCGGAATACGGCCTGGCCTACAGAAACAGGGGAATACTTTATATAAAGGAAAAGGAATTTAATAAAGCATATGAAGATTTAAATCGCTATTTATCCGATTATGATAAAAAAGATGAGTTTGCCAACTATGGGATGGGTCGCGTTAAGTATGCGAAAGGAGACTATCATGATGCTGTTCTGTATTTTAATACCGGATTACAGCCACAGCCAGCGTACCAAAAAGATTATTACTATTATCGTGGGCAAGCCTACCTGTATCAATATAAATATGAGCAGGGTTGCAATGATATCAGGAAGGCAAAAGACATGGGACATGAGGGTGCGATAATCGTTTTTAAAGATAAGTGTATGGAATATAGGTAAATAAAGCTATAATATTTTCAAATAATTATTCATTGAGCATTTATAAGTACAACATTTAATTTACTTTCCGATACAGAATTTCGCAAAAATGTTTCCCAATACCTCGTCAGTAGTGATTTCTCCGGTAATTTCACCCAGAAAATGGAGGGTCTGGCGAATATCCATAGCAATAAAGTCGGAGGATATGCCGGAATCCATTCCTATTAAAGCCCTTTTTATTGCTTCTGAGGCATTTTTAAGTGCTTCATAATGACGAACATTGGTTATTACTACATCGTTGTCCTCAATGCTTTGTAAATGGGCTGATTGTAAAAGCTGGGTGATAAGTTGGTCAATATGCTGGTGCTTTTTGGCTGAAATGGACAGGATAGGATAGGAAATATCGTTTGTCAGCTGTTGAATCTTTTGGTTTATTTCTTTATCATCAAGGGTGTCGACCTTATTAAGGATAACAATTATATCCTGATCTGCTGAAATATTTATCTGTTCAACCTGTTTCTTTATTTCTTCTATATTCTCCTTTATATCCGCAAGAATAAGTATAATGCGTGCCTGCTTAACTTTTTCAAGAGTACGTTCAATACCCATAGTTTCTATTACATCCCTTGTCTCACGTAAACCTGCTGTGTCTATAAAACGGAAAAGAATACCGTGAAGGGAGATGGTGTCTTCAATTACATCTCTTGTAGTCCCGGGTATTTCACTAACGATGGCTTTTTCTTCGTTAAGCAGAAGATTCAGCAGCGTTGATTTACCTACATTGGTTTTACCTACGATGGATACCGGAATACCATTTTTTATTGCATTTCCGGTGCTAAAGCTATCTACAAGTTTTTCCAGCAACAAATCAACTTCCATAATCAATTTTCGTAATTCATTACGGTCAGCAAATTCTAAGTCTTCTTCACTGAAGTCCAGCTCTAGCTCAAGAAGGCTCGTGAAATCCAGCAACTTGGATCGCAATATAAGTATCTGATTGGAAACACCACCCTTCATCTGGTTTATAGCCAGGCGATGGGAAGCTTCGCTGGAAGAGGCTATAAGATCAGCTACTGCTTCTGACTGTGAAAGATCCAGTTTGCCATTTACAAAAGCACGCATGGTAAATTCGCCGGACTTTGCCAATACAGCTCCCCGGTTCACGAGTAATTGCAATAATTTTTGCTGTATATACAACGATCCATGACAGGATATCTCAATAATATCCTCTCCCGTGTAGGAGTGGGGTGCTTTGAAAAAGCTTACAAGTACTTCATCTAAAACAATTTCACTATCCTTTATTGTACCGTAAGTAATAGTGTTAGGTTTAATATCGGTGTTATTGGAAGCAGGTGTAAATATTTGTGCAATAACATTTAAAGCCTCCGGACCGCTAAGCCGGATAAGCGCAATGGCGCCATTACCAGCGGGGGTTGAAATGGCACATATGGTAGTTGATTGATGTTGCATGGTGCAAATATAGAGATTTTGAACATATTTCTTATTTCTTTATAATCAAAGAGACAGAACACTAATAGCCAATAGCTAAAAGCTAATGTCTGTTATAATCCAATAATTTCAAAAAAAACAAAACAAAATATCCCCAAAAGAGTTATTTTTATAAATCAAACAGAAAACAAAAAATCCTTATAAATGAGCGTATTGGTAAATAAAGACTCGAAAGTGCTGATTCAGGGATTTACCGGAAGCGAAGGTACCTTTCATGCAAGTCAAATGATAGAATACGGAACAAAGGTTGTTGGCGGTGTTACACCTGGCAAAGGAGGGCAGGAACATCTTGGTCTTCCTGTGTTTAACACGGTTACTAAAGCCGTTAAAGTCACTGGCGCAGATGTGTCTGTTATTTTTGTGCCACCTGCCTTCGCAGCTGATGCAATACTCGAAGCTGCTGAGGCCGGAATAAAAGTGATCGTTGCCATTACCGAAGGTATTCCAATAAATGATATGATTTACGTAAAAGCATATATTGATAAAACAGGGGCAAGGTTGATAGGTCCTAATTGTCCTGGTATTATAACTCCGGATGAAGCCAAGATAGGCATTATGCCTGGCTTTATCCATAAAAAGGGTTCTATAGGAATAGTGTCTCGTTCAGGCACCTTGACATATGAAGCTGTTGATCAGATTACCAAAATTGGCCTGGGGCAATCTACCTGCATTGGTATTGGTGGAGATCCAATTATTGGTACAAGCATACTGGATGCTGTAAAGCTTTTTATGGCAGATAAAGAAACTGAAGGTATTATTATGATCGGTGAAATTGGAGGGGGCATGGAAAGTGAAGCTGCCCGTTGGATTAGAGAGAATGGCACCAAGCCTGTAGTAGGCTTCATTGCGGGCAAAACAGCTCCCAAGGGTCGTCGTATGGGGCATGCAGGAGCTATTATTGGAGGCAAGGATGATACAGCAGCTGCCAAAATGAAGGTCATGCGCGAGTGTGGCATTCATGTAGTAGATTCACCTGCTGATATCGGAACTGCAATGAAGAAATTAATTGGGAATTAGCTACTAGCTATTGTTAATGTAAAATGTTTTTTTAAAAAATAAATGAGAAGGAAGCACATAATAATCTGGTTAATTATAAATTTATGAAAGGTACTATACATCAGGCCATTGAATGGATAAAGAGCTCAAAACATACTACGGCTTTTACAGGTGCAGGTATTTCTGTTGAAAGCGGCATACCACCTTTTAGAGGACCGC
Source organism: Bacteroidales bacterium (assembly GCA_016926235.1). The sequence goes on from JAFGOZ010000716.1 coordinate 63,854, forward strand.
ATGGTTTATGGAATAAGTATGATCCACAATGCCTGGATTTAAACTATTTCGACAAGCATCCTGAAAAAGCATGGCCTGTGATAAAGGAGATATTCTATGATTTCTTTGATGTAGCCCGTCCAAATAAGGCCCATGATGCACTGGCAAGAATGGAGGCAGCAGGATTATTAAATGCCGTTATTACACAGAATATAGATAACCTTCACCAGGAAGCAGGAAGTAAGACAGTATATGAATTTCATGGTAACTCTAAACGACTGGTATGCAGAAAATGCAATAAATACTATAAAGTTAAGCATGAAACATTTGCGGTTGTTCCTCCCAAATGTGAATGTGGCACAATTCTTAAGCCTGATTTCATTTTTTTTGGAGAGATGATACCAGAAGAAGCGAACATGAAATCATTTATGGAAGCTGATATGGCTGAAGTTTTCATCATGATCGGTACAACAGGCGAGGTAATGCCCGCTAATATACTTCCCCGTGTGGCTAAAAAACACGGTGCAAAAATCATAGAGGTAAATACGAGCCTATCAGCATATACAGATACAGTAACTGATATTTTTCTCCAGGGTAAAGCTACAGAAATCATGTGGGACATTATAAAAGGACTTGATCTTGCTTGAATCATATAATTAAGGTAAAATGAACTTTTAATGGCTAACAGCCAATTGCTAATAGCTCACATTTTAAGATTTATACTCTTCAAATAGTAAAAAAATATAGAACTTTCCTTATTTTTGTCAACCAATTCATAAAAACCATATATAATGAAATTATTAGAAGGAAAAACCGCAATTGTAACCGGTGCTGCAAGGGGCATTGGAAAAGCTATCGCTCTTCGTTTTGCTGAAGAAGGATGTAATGTCGCTATTACAGATCTCGAATATAATGACGTGATGAAGGCCACCGAAAAAGAGGTTGCTGCTTTTGGTGGGAAAGTAAAGTGTTACGCATCCAATGCTGCAAATTTTGAAGAAACACAAAAAGTTGTCGATGAGATTGCAAATGATTTTGGTCGTATAGATATTCTTGTGAATAATGCAGGTATTACAAAAGATGGCGCACTAAAAAGAATGACTGAAGATCAATGGGATATAGTCATAGCTGTTAACCTGAAATCTGTTTTTAACTTTACTAAAGCTGTTCAACCAGTGATGTGGAAACAAGCAGGAGGTAGTATCATCAATATGAGTTCCGTTGTAGGTGTTTCCGGAAATGCAAATCAATGCAATTACTCTGCATCAAAAGCAGGTATCATCGGTTTTACCAAATCAGCTGCAAAAGAAATGGGTGTAAGAGGTATACGTAACAATGCAATTGCACCGGGTTTTATTATTACTGAAATGACAGGTGTTCTTCCTGAAGAGGTGAAAAAAGACTGGGAGAGTAAGATACCCATGCGTCGTGGTGGTTTGCCTGAGGAAGTTGCCAATACTTGTGTTTACCTGGGTTCTGATCTTTCAAGCTATATTACTGGTCAGGTTATTAATGTTTGTGGCGGGATGAACACATAAGATTAACTGTTAGCTTTTGGCCATTGGGAGTTATACTAAAAGTAAGGGTTAAATAATATTGCATGCCGGTATATAGCCGGCATTTTTATTTATATTTAAGGAGTCAGAATTCAGGAGGAATAATAGAGTTGTTTTAATAATTTTGTAATTAAACATATCGATTAACATTATGCATACTATTAAATATTTTGATCAGCCAGGAGAACAAAATACTCTCGAGGTGATTGCGTGTGTGAAAGGACGTATTTTAATAGGGGACATTAAATACATAGTATTTCCTACTACTACAGGAAAAACAGGAAATTTGCTATTAAAAGAGTTTGAAGGAACCTCTGTAAACCTTGTAGCCGTTGCTATGCATGCTGGATTTAAAGGGGGTGATCATAGGTATATGTCAGATAATGTACAAAGAAATCTGGAAAAACAAGGAGTAAAAGTTTTTATAGGATCTCATTCATTAAGCGGGGTAGGAAGGTCAATAACTAAAAAGTTTGGAGGCATAACGCCTGTTGAGATTATAGCTCAAACACTAAAAATATTTAGTGGAAGTGGAATAAAGGTTGCCGTTGAAGTATCAGTTATGGCAGCAGATGCAGGTTTAATACCTACAAATGCAGATTGCATTGCACTGGGAGGAACTCATGAAGGACTTGATACAGCAGTTGTAATGAGACCAGCTCATATGAATAACTTCTTTGAAATGGAAATAAAAGAAATCTTAGCAAAACCAAAAAATACAGAGAAAAAACAGGAATAAAAAAACCGCATTGAACCCTTGATCTACATAAGCCCCTCTAAAGTACGGTTAGAGTGCCAAATTTTTCGAATTTCCCCTGTCGAAGCAGAGCTTCATGCGAATGGGGCCTATCCTACAAATTCATGAGCTTAACTCTTATGTTTTAAGTGTTGAGCTTACTGATCAAAAGAAAAGATTCAATGCGGCCATGCAATGAATTCATCAAAGAACTCTATGTAAATATACTAAAATACAGGGCTTGTTGCAACATTTTTTGCGTGCTTATAAACATGGTTTTTTTTGCAACATTTTTTTTCTGAATGCGTTAATATACGAAGATTTCCCGGAAATATTAATAATGATTCCCCGAGTTTAAAAACCTCTCAATTCCAGAGTAGTAGAGGCGATTAATTAAACCACTGCATTTTATTAACAAATTGTTAATTTCAAGAACTATTTCTTTGCTATCTCCACTCTGATCTTCTCACCATGTTTTACTGTACGGAGTGAAGAAACAATATCTGTATCTGATAACTTACCAAATATGTTTACAGGGCTTACTGCATGAGGCTCATCATTAATACTTGCCGGGGTTGGACCAAAAAATATGCAAAAGGCTTTTCCGGAAGGCCAATAACCAAGTTCACCAATAGTGGTAATCTCTCTGGCATCTGCTTCCAGCTTTAATGCAGGTGCTATTGAAAAGTATATTTCATCTCCCCATGTATTTATTGAACATTCTAGTGGTAATACATCCAGAATAGCTTTCCCTGTTATGGTTTCATATACTTCGGCTTCGCAACGAAACGATTCAAAATAGAGTACAATTTTCAAAATAATAAGTTTTAATTATTAGATTCTTATTCCCAATATAGTAATGTCATCTACCTGGTCATTTCCATTCATAAACTTCTCGAGTTCATTTTCAAGATGTTCTTTTTGTTTATCAAGAGGTAATGTGGCAATGTTATTCAGTAATTCTAAAAGGTTTTTTGTTCCAAACTTAACCGCATCAGGGCTATCCTGGTCAACGAAACCATCTGATGAAAGGTATATTAAGTCTCCCTTTGAAAGCTCAATTTCCTGGTTAGTAAAATCCGTGTCATCCCATTCCGGCACTATACCTCCAAGTGATCTGCGATCTCCTTTAACGACAACTATTTGAGCCTCAGTCTGTTTATAGTAAATTAAAGGCCTTTTTGACCCGCAAAATACAACTTTGGTTGTGTTTTGTTTTGTCTTCTCCAACCTGCACAGACATACATCCATGCCATCATGGTTATCTGTTTCACGTTGTCGAAGTGCAATTTTCACTTGTGTGTTAAGGTGTTCCATTATTAATGCCGGATCATGTATCATTCTTTCATTTACTATCTCACTTAACAGCCTGTTTCCAATAAGGCTCATAAAAGCACCCGGTACACCATGACCGGTACAGTCAACTACTGCGGCAAAAAGTTGTTCTTCATCGTCTATTTCTGCTCTCGAAAACCAATAAAAATCACCGGATACCATCTCTTTTGGCCGGTAAATAATGAAACAATCCAGTTCTTTGTCTACTTCTTCACGTATTGCAAGAACTGCTTGTTGTATATTCTGCGCGTAACGGATGCCTGATTCAATATGCTTATTTTGAAGCTCAAGTTTCCTTTTTTGTTCTAATATCTCTTCCTGCTGGCGAAGTATTTCTTCATTTTGAGCTTCAAGTAGTTTGTTGGCCTTGCGTTTTTGTTTTAGTTGAAGATAAACCACAAAAGAATAAAATAAGAGAATGATTAAACCTATAATGGATATCCAGCGAATTCTTTTTTCTATTTTAAGTTTTTCATTTTGTTCATGCAGCATTGCTTCTTTGGCTTTATTCAGTTCCTGCATCAGCAATACTTCTTCAGCTGATTGCTTTAATGAGTCCTGTGTGCTTTTTAACTGATCCGTTCGTTCATCTAAAGCATATTCTGTAGCACGTTTTTCAGCTTGTGCCTGGTTTATTTTTTGCTGTGTTTCTTCCTCCAACTGGTTCATTTGCTCATTTTTAATATACTGGTCGAAAGTGAGGAAGAGATTATTGTATTCAATAGCTTTTTTTGAGTTTCCAACCCTGTTGTTTGTCTCTGCCAGCATACCGTAACATTGCCTGATGTAATTCATGTTATTAATTTCCTTGGCCAGTTCAAGAGCTTCCTCAAGATATGCTATAGCTTTTATATTTTCCTGTTCAAGCATTTTCACATTAGCAAGATTAAGCAAATTTCCAGCAACGCTTTGTTTTCTTTTGAGAGTCTGGTTTATTGAAAGAGCCCTGTTGTATTGATCAGTTGCTTTTTGATATTGGCCGAGATCGGTATATAATGTGCCTAAATTTGTGCATATGGCCTGAATCGCATTCTGATTGTTAATTTCTTCATTAATTTTCAAGGATTGATTAAAACAGTCAATGGCTTCTGTGGTTGCATTGCTTTCCCAATAAAGATAAGCCAGCTTATTTAGATAATTTGATTCCTGAGATTTATTCCCTTGAGATCTGTTCATTTCAATTCTCTGAAGATATTCTTCAGCTTCGGTACGTTTGCTTTCCGGGATCTTTGAAGGGATTTGAGCTTGGAGAATGCATGGTAGAAAAATTACCATAAGAAATACTAGCGATTGGTATGTTTTTCTTAAATGCATATTTGACTTTTATACCATTAAATATAATGATAAAAATAATAAAAGAATGGAAAAAATGATTTAATAGCGAAAAACAACTAATATAAAATCGTTAAATACCTGTTAAATCCTTATTCTCTTAATTTTGCTTTGATTTTGATGATTTGTATATTAGATTCAATAATGAAATCTTCAATCTCATCAAGCATATCGGGATCATTAATATCATAATACCAGTTTACTGTTACATCTCCTTTATTTTCTTCATACATTTTAAGTACATCCAAAATATCCAGTAAAGCTCTGGATGAACTGGTATTAAAATAGGTCAGTTGTATGCTAAATGTTATCGGTTGTCCTATATGTTTTATATATGTATTAAGCCACGAAAGAAGGGGTTTGTAAAATTTATACATATCTTCCATATAGGATTCTCCCTTAATAAGACATTCGCCCGTCATTGCGTTGAAATGTACTTCCGGAAAGTACGGTGTATCAGCAGAATATTGTCTTATAAGGTCTTCCATATTCTAAAGTTAAAATTTTTCTACAGTAGTTGAAATAGTAAATAATGACAAACCGTTTTCATGAGGCTGTATGGATACATCAAGTTTACTGCCGGCTAGAATAGCAATTTGAATAAGGCCTACACGTGCACCTATTTTATATCCGTTTGATAGCCTCCTTTGTTCCCTTTTCATTGCCCGCAATTCAGGTTTTGAAAGAGAATTTATCTTGTTACACCTGTCAGTTAAGACTTTAGCATCTTCGTTTTTTACAAAATTACAGCCCGAAAGGTGATAAAATGAGCCAGAATCTGTTAATGTAAATGTTCCAAAACCTACGGTATAATCGTCATTTATTTTAACACGTTGTTCAGAATAAAGAGAAATATTTTGCGCAAGTTCCATAAATATTTTGAACATTTTAAAACTTGCAAAATAATCTTTTTTTGTGAGTATACGAATTTTTCGTCCAAATATCGTAAGAAAGTCAATAAAGAAATAGCCGGAATAGGATAGAAGAAGTCCTTTCTCGGAAGTTACAACTGTATTTATTCTTTTTGCTATTTCCATTCTTTTTTTCTATAAGATTAAATATACCAAAAAAAATGTTCAAATTGAACGTATTTTGTTGAAAATTCACATTTTTTGATAAATTATTGCTTTTCTGGTGATGAAAATTAAGTGTAAATATTACACTTATTATTCATTTCTGTTAGCTATTTGATAAAATAGAAAGATAATTGAGTATTTTACTAAAGATTTTTCTAAACATCTGCATTTGTCTGCCATTAAAAATCCTTTGGCTATTATATTTGGAATTAATTGTTTATAAGAATAGTATAAGTAAAAAAACTTATGTAAATTTAATATTGAATAACCAATATAATATGTTATGAAATACTTTATCTATTCTCTGGTTAGCATAATTCTAGCTATAACAATGTTTTCATCTTGTGAAGAATCTTCTGAAAATGATGATAAAAATGATTCAATCAATACTACAACTAATATATCAGGAACATGGGAGGGAAGCTGGTATTTTGACTTTAATGGCACTATTGACGGAGGCGAAGGATTTGATGTAATAAAATCCAAGATTGACAACAAAATTTACATTTGCGGTGCTTTTTTGCATGTAAATAACAACTGGGACATGAAAAACCTGACGCGTTGGGATCCTTCCACGAATACCTGGGAACAGGTACCTGGCATCGACTATTATCAAAATAACTTTATAAGATGTGTTACTGAGGACAGCGATGGGAATCTTTATTTTGGAGGTGATTTTTCGTCTATTGGTGATGTAAAAGCAGGTCGGGTGGCTAAATTTCAGGTAAGTACAGGGAAATGGTCAGCTTTGCGTGATAAAGACTTTTACTCTATAGATGAAGAATATGGCCCGATAAGTGGAGGTGTTTACGCAATCGCTTATTTGAACAATTACATTTATATAGGAGGTTATACTTTCAATAGTGATAGCGCGGCTTTAAGGTATATCAGAAGATACAATTTGGCGACAAGTAAATGGGAAGCTGTAGGTGGAGGTGTTAATGGCAAAGTAAGTTGTTTTGCTTCCGATGGTAGTGGAAACCTCTATGTGGGAGGACAGTTCACAGAAGCCGGAGGAGTTGCAGTAAATAATATTGCAAAATGGGATGGCTCTTCATGGTCGGCCCTGGGAGAAGGAACCGACAATTATGTTTTATCAGTGGCCTATGCAAATAGTAAACTTTATGCAGGAGGAAGTTTTCGTAATGTTGGCGGGAGTGTTGTTTCTCAGGGTATTGCATCCTGGAACGGAACCGAATGGCAGGCTATGGGCAGGGGGGTATATGCAAGCTGGGGCAACAGCTATTCTGTACAGGATATATGCATTGATACAGAAGGAAAAGTATATATATGCGGCGGATTCGATAAAGATTATGATACGGATGCAAATTTAAATCATGTAGGAGTATATAGCGGTGGAGCATGGCATGCTATGGGAACAGGTTTGGCTACAAGCAGCAGCCAGATAGTTAATGCCTCTTATGCGGATGGAAAGAATGTTTATTTTGTTGGCTATTTTACCCGTGGAGAAGGCAATCCGAATGATAAGGTAAATACTGCGATTTGGAATGAGACGGTTGGAAAATAAATGACTAATATCGCATAACCCTCTTTGCACTTGTTTGATCATTAGTTGTGATCCTGACAACATATATTCCTTGGGGACATTCAGACAAATCAATGGTTGTTGTGGAAAAATTGCAGGAAAATCTCTGCAAGACTTTACCTGTAGTATCCATCAAGTCAATGAAACCGTTGTTTGCTTTAGTCAGCCCGGAAATATGAATTACATCGAATGTAGGATTTGGAAATATGTGTAATACAGGAGTTTGTTTTTTAGATGGCATTATTGAAATTAAGGGTTCGATAGCAGGGACGATATAATCATTCACCAGATAACGGTTTTCTTCATGGTGCTTGTCCAGGCTGCTGGTGGTAACTACTACCAGATCAAGGCAAGGAATTATGATAATAAACTGTCCGCCATACCCTCCGGCAAAATAAGTATGATGTCCGTTAATGGTTGTTATCCACCAGTTATATCCATATTTTTCATTATGGGGACTACCTCCGTTGGAATGAGCAACGGTAGATACTGCCACGAATTCAGGATTAACCAGAGTATCTCCATTCCATATACCATGATTCAGGTATAAAAAACCCAGTTTAAGCATATCCCTGGGAGTAAAATATGAATTGAATCCTCCGTAACTATAACCTTGATCATCAGATGGCCAGTATACTTTAGAAATGCCTAATACAGGGAATAATTCATCAGTTGCAAAGTCTAATGCACTTTTGCCGGTAGTTTTGGTAATGATACCTGATAAGACTTCTGATGCAGGTGTTTCGTAATTAAAATGAGTTCCCGGATCAGCAATAAATGCCCTTCCCAGGTAAGTATTTATTATATCTGAAGTTTGCCAGAAATAATCATCATCATGATCCAGACCGGAAGTAAAGGTGAGCATATGTTTAATAGTAAGCTGGTTAAGCCGAAGATCAGTATTTACGTTTTTATATTCAGGAAAGTAATCAATAATGGGATGTTCGAGGCTGTCAATATTGTTTTGCCGGAGCAGCATTCCAACTAAAATGCTCGTTACGCTTTTCGTTGCCGAACAAAGAATATGGAAATCGTTTACATTATATGCCGAATTATAATATTTTTCAAATATAAGATAGCCATCCTTTACAATTAAAAGGCTGTGTATATGATCATAGTCAGCACTAATAACGCTGTCCATAGCCTGAATCCTTAAAGTATCCATATTAACCTGTGTGAGTGTTTTATTCTGCCACCCGTCTGTAGGCCAATAGTCACGGTTTTGTGACCAAAGATGAATACATAGTGTAATAAAAACAAGTAAGCTGAGTAAGAGTTTCATTCCTGTATTTTTACCTATGACATGAAAGTTTAGTTATACCCTTATAATTTTTGTAAAAAAATATACTACATATTGTTTATTCAAAATTATTTATTTTACATTTGCGCACCTAATTAATATAGGAGGAATGTGTGATGTTGACAATATTATTTACCACTGTTCTAACGTTCAGGAATAGCTAAAAAGCTCAATAGGCAAACTATGCATTCCTGATCGGTACCGGTCAGGATTTTTTTTGTCTGTATATTTCTTTATCTAATCAATATTTTATTTTTAGTTTAAACCAGCATATGTGGGAAGCCGCGTATGCATAATAATTATAGTTATGGCCTTTTCATTAGCAGATACTTACTATATGAAGGCAATGGATGCTTATCCATATTGCGTGGAGGAGACCATTGAGAACCTTCAATATGCTTTAAGCTATAATAATGAGCATGTGGGCGCTATTTGTTTAATGGCAAAGATATTATCTGAGAAATTTAAACACTATACACTTGCCGAAAGTTATTTTGAGAAGGCTTTGATGGTAGATCCATATCACTTTGAAACATGTGTTTGTTATGCACAACAGCTTATTATAACTTTTGATTTTATGAAAGCTGAAAAGTTGCTAAAACATGCACATTCTCTTAAAGGTGTGGATTTATCACAAGTATATTATCTGGAAGGATTGATGCATGAATATCAAAAGGATTATGCAAAAGCCGGAGAACTGTATGGCAAAGCCTTTGAAAATGCTTATAATGCTGATTTTATTTTATTTATAGAGGAATGCATTGCGCGTATAAAGAAGAAAATGGATGCAAATAGTGAAATTGTATACACAGTTTGCTAACATTTGTTCAATAACGAGAATAGTTAAAAAGCAGAATATGTATTATTCTGCTTTTTTAATTTCAATAATTTAAATACTTAATATACAATCTAATATAATAACTATATAATGTTTAAGTTTAATATTTATCTTTAACTCATCGAGATTTTAATATTTTGATTTCAAAT
>JAFGOZ010000717.1 GCA_016926235.1 Bacteroidales bacterium
CCAGAGAAATATTATATACAACCAGGACCAGAAACCCGTGCATATCACCTATAATGGCGGTGTAACAGACCTTACCTATGATGGGGCAGGTGAAAGAATAAAAAAAGTAAAGGGGTCTGAAACGGTTGTTTATGTTGGAGCAATATATGAAATAAGAGACGGCCAGGCAATGAGCCACATATTTGCCAATGGACAAAAAATAGTGACCCTGGCAGGTAATAAGGAGTATTACTCCCATTCCGATCATCTTGGTTCAACAAGCATAGTAACTGATGAGAACGGAACTGTTGTGGAGGAGATCGGTTATCTCCCGTTTGGTGCAACCCTTTTCAGAAATACATACAATGGAAGTTCATGGGAGTCTGCCTATCGTTTCACGGGCCAGGAGTTTGACGATGAGTATCATCTTTATAATTATAACGCCAGGCTCTATGATCCGATTATGAGCCGGTTTATCACTCCGGATACTATAGTTCCGCAGCCATATAATCCCCAATCATTGAACAGGTATTCCTATTGCCTTAATAATCCTTTGATGTATACTGATCCCAGTGGGCACTCAGCAGAAGGTGGTCATGGGGATGAAGATGATGAATGGGTATTGGATGATATTGTGGTTACGGCTAAAGCGTCGAATGCTGATTATTATACGCAAGGAGAATTTGAGTGGTGGGCGAGCTACTATGGAATCCCAGAGTATATGTGGCCTAGTTTATATCCTTACGGTTTTGCTGGCCCTTGGTATTACTCTGGGGGGTATCCTGAGGTGGGAGTTACACATTCAGAACAAAATCGTATCATAGAAAATCAAACTCAATATATAAGAGAACGTGTGCCAGATTGCAATTATACGAAGTGTGACGAATGTTCACATACAACTGGAACATTTTGGTTGCGAAATGATAACAAAATAGGATTTTACAAAGATGTAAAAATACATTACGGAACAATTTTTGGTATGGTATCAGTTGGAACTTTAATTGAGTTCATGCATACCTATCCAAATATGCCAGGTAAAAATCCTTTAAAATATAATCCGTTTGATCCTGATCCTAACGATTTGTTTAGTCCCTTCAAGCCTGAGAAAAAGGATATTGTTGGTGTGATTTGGAGCGGAATTCCAATGTATGAAAAACAAGAATATAGATGTTATGTTGAAGTATGTACAGACCTTATAAATACTGTTGAACCTCAAAGACATTATTGTAGGCGTACCGATAATCCAGAAATAAATTATGAACCAGGGAAAAGAGTAACCATAATTTCAAGAATACATGGGAGGTAACATGTTTATTAGTAGATATCTAATTAAAGTCATTTCTGCAATTATAATTATTTCTTTTTGGGGAAGTCTTAACGCGCAAACAAATAATTTAATTGAATTAGGAGCACTAGAGGAGCAGAAATCAAATTATGGGCTAGCTATAGATTATTATAAAAAAGCGTTAGAGAAGAATAATAACCCCTCACTGTATATAAAAATTGGAAATATTTTTGAAGAAAACTTTAAAGATAATGACAAAGCTTTGGATGTATATAAAAAAGGACTTGACCAATTTCCTATGAATTTTGATTTGAATACAGCCACTATGCGACTCCTTCTTATAAATGATCAAATAGATGAAGGCATTGAGAAATACATTTTTCTTTCAAAAATTAATAAACAAAACAAGAGGTATGTATTTCCTTCATATTTTTTGTATCAGTATAAAAATTTGATAGCGGAGGGTGATTTTCTATCTTTTTGTCAAAAATATATAAAAATAAATCCTTCTGATTTTGTTTTAAGAAATTTTTTAGCTGATGAATATTTTAATAAAGGTGATTTTATAAATGCAATAAAAGAGTTGGAAATATTAATAAAAGAGAAAGATAACTATTATTTGCCATTTAATTTTTTTAACTTGGGTATATGCTATTATAAAATAATGAAATATGAGGAAGCATTGGAATATTTTAATAAAGCCAAACAGATAGAAGGCGGCATGCCAAAAGAATTTATTGAAAATAAGATCGATGCAATTACGGAAAAATTAGGAAAATGAAACCAACGGGTCAAGTGAAAAACGGGGGTCTGAAAAAACGGGGTCAGGAGCAGCCGACAAGGCTGCGATCCAGCAGGTGAGTGAAGGCGGAAGCCTTCACAAGTCCTGTCGTGTCAATTGTCCGATTCGGACACGTAGCAATGCCGGAGCTCATGATCGGTAACAACATGAGTACAGCCCAATGTATACGGCCCGGTGGCCGGAGGCTATAAACGCCTGATGGTCAGAACAGTCTGTGGGCCAAGCAAGTATGGGAGCCTGAAGGTAAACGAATGGTTGCAGCCTCGAAAAAGCTTTCCCACATAAAGCTGTGTTGTGTGACATTGGACATTTTTAAAGGGGGACGTCCATAAGAAACTAAACAACTTGACATGAAAAGAACGATCTGTTAGAAAAGCAGGTTATTATGCCAAGACAATCCAGATTAGACGCCCCTGGAGTTTTACATCATGTAATGATCCGGGGTATAGAACGCCGCAGGATATTCAGAGATGATAAAGACAGGGATAATTTGTTGGATAGATTATCTCTCATACTTCCTGATACCAAAACAACATGCTATGCCTTTGCCCTCATACCAAACCATGCCCACTTTCTAATAAGAAGCGGTGAATCAGGCGTATCAAAGGTAATGAGAAGAC
>JAFGOZ010000718.1 GCA_016926235.1 Bacteroidales bacterium
AAAAGGTTTTGGCTGAATCTTTTCAGATTCCTCGGGTGCATCAACAAGCAGATAAATTACACCACTGTTTATAACACCTACTATAAATGCCATACTTAATGAACAACCCACTTGCATTATAATAAATATATTGTCTATTAGCATTTTTTTATCAGGATCAAAATCATCATTATACGCCCTCTCTGTCATATTTATTAGTGAAGAAATCAGAGCTTTAATTATCATTTTATGTAATTTATGTGCTCCAACCATAGATTTATCAACCCATTTTTCAGCAACATGAGCTATACCTCCAGTAATAGCACTTCTAATTACACCTTTCTCAATATCTCCCCTATCAACTGGTTCAGGAAGATCAGGATGAAATAGCGCTTGAAGTTGATTTTTTAAAACAGAACCAACTAAAAAACCTGCTACACCTAATCCAGCCCCTATCATATATTGTGCTATGTAGTATTTAAATCTCATGTAGTTTAATGCAGTATGCAATGGCGATATCATATACTTACCCATCATTGCTTGAATGCTTGTAACATGTCCAAAACTTAAACCTGTTGTTACTGCCATATTGCCAGAAGGATCAATATACATTAATGGATTTGAATTAGCATAAAGATATTTATGTAATGTAACAGGATCATGAATGATTCCAGACCAATTATCCATAGTACTAAACCGTCCGATGCTCTGATTGTAATACCTGGCCCGTAAATAATACTGGCCCAGATCAGGATCGAACTGTTCGCCGCGGTACAGGTAATTATTCACAGTAGCGCCGGTGCGGATGAGTAATTGGCCGAAGGCGTCATAGGCATAGTCATCAGTGACTTGCGCGGATGAATTTGTCAAAGAACGCACGGAAGCGAATCCGTCGTAATGATAATAAGATACACTCCCAGAACGACTTTGGCAAATCAAATCATGCCCGTGTACATACTGCGCTTGTAAAGCGCCGGAGCCGTTATACTCTTCCAAAACCTGCGCATAACCCAGATTGTCATCGATCAAATAATGCGTGGCATTGCCGTTTACGCTTTTTTGAACCCGAATGCCATTCACATCATAGCCATACTCAATCAACGAACTGCCGTTATCAACCTGAATGAGACGATTGTTGTAATCGTAAACATACGAAATATTCTCCGCAGCGCTGTTCTTTGTAATCGTATTGCCATTCAAATCATATTGATAGCCGACGGATGACTGCGAATATACTTCGCTAAGCAAACAGTCATTATCATCATAAGTGTAGCTGGTGACAGCGCCGTTATCCGTTTTCATAAGTCGATTGCCAACCGCATCCAGCGTATAACTGATGTCCCGCGACCCGAATACCGGGTCCTGAATCTGCTCCCGGGTCAATCGCCAGGCATCATCATACGAGTAATCGATCCGCCTTCCCGTATGCTCGATCACACCGGTTCAAATGCCGGTTGCGTGTGACAAAAGAATTATTGAATAATTTTGATTAGAATTTGATTTCAGTCATGTTATTTTCCATTACACCAAATTCTTTAAAATACATTTTAATTTCTTTCAAATTAACAGTTTTTGATAGAGTAAATATTACAGTTTGGTCACTTTTTAAAAATAATTTTATATAAATATATTTACGATTCAATAATATTTCTTCATATACTTGATAACATTTTATTTCTGAAAATGTATAGTCGTGTGTGAACGCATTTAATTTTAGGTGTCGTATAAAATCTTTGTAAAATATAACACTTGGAACATTAAAGCTATTTAAGACTTTCAATAATATCGTACCAATAAAACCTACCGATATTGATAAAAAAATATAACAAATATAAGCAGCAATATCTTTGTTTTTGATAATCGTAATAGAATAAATAAAAATTGCACTAGTAATAAAAAGCATCAAAATTAAATCTCTATTCCTAAATTTTATTTTTCTATTTTCAATTTTTAGTTTTAGAAAATTTGAAAATAAAGGTTCCACCCATTCAATTATTTTATCATTATTCATGGTCTCCCTCATGTCCCTTTTTATTATCTTCTTAAACGCAATGGTCCATATCTCAAATACTGACTTTCATATTTTCTTATAAATTCTTCCATAAGAAATTGATAATCAGTATCTTTGACTGTTTTGATGAATTCTCTAAAACCAGCAACCAAAGATTCGAGTGTTTGAGCTGAAAGATTTGAAGTGGCACCCCTAATAAATGTTGAACCACCTGGTCCTGCAAATCCTGCTGCCAATACACCTAGTGCTGTACTAACAAAGAAACCATTTGCTGAAATGCCTTCATTACTATTTTTATTAATTTGACAATAGTAATATGCAGATAGAATACCATTTTGTATCATATTGAATAGAACCGATAAATGAGCCACTAATTGAATGCCACCAACACTAACTGCAAAACCTGCATGAATATAAGCTCCCAATCCATTAGCAATTGCTCCTATCCCGATACTAAGTAAAAGTTCTTTTACACTAAATTCTTTATCCGAACCTAATGCTTTACCTAGTAGAAATCCTGTTATATATGAGACGCCCCCAATTAATGCACCAATGATTGTCATTTTAATTACTTGGCCAAGAAGCGTGGGAATCTTCCCACTCGGATCCCACCTACCCACCGGCCCACTTTCACAATACAAATACTTATGCAAACTCATCGGCTCAAACTGCATCCCCGGCCACGTATCCATCGTGAGGAATCTGCCGTTCGTTGGGTTATAATATCGAAAGCGTAGATAATAAAACCCAACATTCGGGTCATACTGCTCGCCGGTGTACATGTAGTTATTCAGCGT
>JAFGOZ010000091.1 GCA_016926235.1 Bacteroidales bacterium
ATGACACCACTAGAATTGAAAAAAGGTTTTTATAGCTGGATTGAAAAAATATAACACCCCATAACAGGACAATAAAATCAAGCCGTTTATGCGTTTATTAATGGAGTGAAGAACATGAAAGCAACATTACGTAAATCAACAAAAAGTAGTACATTTGAGAAACGGCCAGCTTTTATTGCAATCGTTTGTGTTTAATATAAAGAAACCATGAAAATAAGACTATTAATAATTATTTCAACCTTCTTTGTTTGTTTTTCAATTAACGGACAAGAAGATCAAGACCCTCTTTTATCAAAAGATGAGGTTTTAACTACAATTTATTGGATTAGAGATAATCCCCTTGAACCCTGGGATTCTGTATTTATCAAGAAATACAGTGCTGTTTTAAAATGGATAGTATTTACTAATCCGGAATTTCAATTTGATATTAAATGTATGACTGAATTCTTAAACAAATATCCTGAAACTAAAGATTATCCGTATTCTCAAGAGATTCCCTTGATATATTCATTAGGACAATTAGCTTATGAGATTGAAAACAGCAAACAAGGTGATTTTGAAAACTCATGTTATTATGCAACCAGACTTATATTAAAATATTACCAAAATCTAGTATCAATAAATGAGAATAATAGGAATGCTCTTCTAGATAAGTATCAAAATTTTGAAAATAACGATAAATTAAAAAAATATATAAGCAAAAAATACTAAACACAACAAACAATAAACCCAAGCCTAGCCTACGTTTCATAAGAAAATGAACAACAAAAAAGAAATATTTCGTAACTTAAGCAACAAAACGGTTGATGACATCGGCCAGTGTTTATTGTCGACCGTTTGGCACCAATATTATGAAGACACTGCACTATAGTGACATATTGGTTGAAATAGTAAATGATGAGTTATTTGATATAGATTCATCAGACAACAATTTTAATTATGATTTTGTATACCGTGATACCGAATCTTCAGAATACAAACCAAGTTCAAAACATGGTGTGATTCTAAAAAAGAATGAGACGACTATTAAAAGTGCTATTCTTTGTGCAGTTGGAGGAGCAACAGGTATTCAAGATACTTCAGCAATAGTAGATGATGATAAATTGTTGATTTGTGTTTCAAATAAAATATTTTGTTTATCGTTACCAGTCTTAGAATTAGATTGGATTATTAATCCAGATTGGGCTACATGCTTTCAAATATTTAAAACTAATTATGGATATCTGATTCATGGAGAGACTGAGATAAGTATGATTGATAAATTAGGTAAAATAATTTGGTCATTTGGTGGAGCTGATATCTTTGTAGATCCAGATGGTAACGATGTGATTGAATTGAATGAAAAATATATTAATTTAATCGATTGGACTGGACAAAAATATAAGATTGATTATAAAGGGAAAGAAATTAAATAAATACTGGTGCCAACAGGCCAATAAAATCAAGCCGTTTAAGCGTTTCTTAACGAAGATAAGAACATGAGAGTGACATTACGTAAACCAAGAAAAAGTAGTACATTTAACAAACGGCCAGCTTTTATTGCAAACGTTTGGCAAATATAAATGAAAACAAGCGATAAAATAAGTTTTGGTGCATTACTAGTAGCATTAGTATCACTTAGTTTGGCATGGATTTCTACTGTTAAATCATGCAAATCAAGTGATGAATTACAAAAAACAAACGAACGGATTACAGCTATAGAGTACAGGCCAAGAATTAGATTTTACAATCCAATTGTTACTTCAATTCAGCTCAATATTGATTCACTTCCACCAAAAACAACTACAAATATTAAAGATAGCATTGGGGACGTTGAAGCGCAGATTACATTAAAGCTAAGATTGAGTTATAAGAATATTGGGAATAGTACAGCAAAAATGATAGCATTTTATCTTACGGATACTATCTCAGAAAAGCAATCCATAAAGGATATTATGTTTTCACCAAGTAAAGTTTTATTTAATAAAAATGATAAGATCAAAATACCACATTCATTGGAAGAATTAACTTTTCTAGATACATCATACATCGAAATTGAACGCAAAATAATGTATATTTCAAATAATAGATTTACAATACACTTATTAGCGTATTATCAGAATGAATTGGGAGACTATTATGACACATATTATTGGATTAATTTTAAAACTTCAACTTTATTAATCCCCAATCCTGAGTACTCAGAAGAGGAATTCAAAAAATTTATCCAAAACCATAGTAATGAAATAGTAAAAGTTGCTGAACTATATGACGAGAATAATTACTCAACGGTTTATACTGAAGAAGAAAGTCTTAAACTTATTAATTTATTTGATAATTAAAAATTGTCGAGTAGGTAAAGGGGAGTCTCACCCCTAAACCTCTCACAGAACCGTACGTGAACCTCTCGATTCATTCGGCTCTTCATGACAAAGACTATCAAGGCATGAAACCGTGTTGCCAATGCACAAACATGTTCGGATAGCTTTCGGCTATTCCCCGAAGGTATTTGTAGGCATTGTACCAATGGCGACGCCTGAATTTTCGATACTTGTTGCGCACCCATTTTACCAAACGCATATTAATGACCCGGAAAAGTCTCCTTAACTCGGATTTTCGGAATTTGGAATAGTAGTTTATCCAACCTCGTATCTGGGTGTTGATAAGCTCTGCTATTCTGCTCAATGGAAAATGGACCCAACGATGAATTTTTCTTTTAAGAATCTCATCACTAATACGGGCTATGTTCCGTTGACTTATGGCAGGCGTGAAACCCAGTTTGAGTTTGCCATGCATCTTTGAGATGCGTGGTTTGAAGGTAAAACCTAAGAAGTCAAATTTCTGATAGTAAACCTTGAACGGTGGTTGCTTCTTTTGGTTTCGGCGACAGTAGACGATTTTGGATTTCTCCCTGTTTAGTTCCAGTTTGCAATCCTTCATTCGTTTTGTTATCGCTTCCAAAAGTCGCAATGCCTGTTTGATATGTTGGCAATGTACCACGATGTCATCAGCGTATCGCTCAAATACTACATCAGGGTAGTACTTCTTTATCCATTTATCAAACACTATGTCGAGAAAAATGTTCGCCAGTATAGGGCTGATTACTCCGCCCTGTGGTGTTCCTTTTCCCTGATTTGGTTTGAATGTTCCATCAGGTAGCTGTACAAGTGCTTTTAGCCAACGCTCACAATACATCAAGACATGTTTCTTGTCTGTATAATGGCGCAGTCCTTTCATTAGCAACTCATGGTCTATGTTATCGAAGAAACCTTTGATGTCCAAGTCTATCACCCAGCTGTATTTCATACAGTTTATTCGGCATTGCTCTAAAGCCTCGTGTGCCGATTTGTTTGGTCGGTAACCAAACGAGTTTGGACTGAACAGGCTGTCAATGTCATTTTCCAGTTCTGTTGCTATGACCTGTTGTGCTACCCTATCCACTACGGTAGGTATTCCCAATGCCCTTTTCTTTCCGTTTGGCTTGGGTATTAATGTCTGACGGACTGGTTTGGGAAAGTAACTCCCACTTGCCATCCTGTTCCACAATGGGTACAGGTACTTGCGTTTGTTGCTATCCACTTGTGCAATGGTAATTTTATCTACCCCTGCTTTTCCGCCATTGGTTCTCACTCTTTTGAAAGCCTCCATTACCTGCAACCTTGTTATCGGTTGCGTCTTCTGTTCTTCTAAAAAAATCATCCTTAAATCAATTTAAGTTGTTATACATAATAAGAACCTGTCATGTGAAGCCCTTCGCTTGTAGGGTCATTACTCCTACTCTCTTGGATATTTTCGCTACTACGGCTTCATCCGCCCCAGTACTGTCCATTGCTACTTTTGGCATTTCCTTACAGGTTCTCTGCCGTTTCGCTTATCATTACAGTCCTGGTTCTCCTGTTCCTTATCAGAGCCCAATCAGAGGTCTTGCCACCTTTATGCCGTGGAGTGCATAACCAGTAATCAGGTTTCCGTTATGCTTTGTCTCTTGGGGTCGCAGTCCCCCTTGATTTTACTTCAGTAAATGTTATTTTCGACACCTCGATAGTGGTTCATTCTCATTCAACTCCTCTGTTCATACCATACAACTGGTAATCGTACAACTGATTCCAATTGCTTTAACCATGTCGTTCAGCACCAATACTCTTAATATCAGCACCACATGGCGGTTTGACAAATACGCCTGAACATCTTTGTCGATAGTCCAATTCTTAACTGTGTTCTCTTTCGTGAGGCCTCTGATTTCAACCATGTTGTATTTGGTATCAGCTCGTTTCTGAAAATTCAGTTAAGCCTATCATCTCTGATAAAGTTGTGTTACCATTTTCAAAGAACTTTTAAGTATATTTGTATCCTATGGTAACGCAGGACACACAACTAGGCCTAACAGGCCAATAAAATCAAGCCGTTTAAGCGTTCTTTAACGATGTGAAGAACATGAGAGCGACATTAAGTATATCAAGAAAAAGTAGTACATTTGAGAAACGGCCAGCTTTTATTGCAAACGTTTGCCAACCATACTAAAAACTAACCACATAAAAAAGTTCCCAAATTGAGAATTTTATTGTATATTTGTACCATGATTGAATAATAAATGGAGAGAATTTTTTCAAAAAGTACATTAAGAGAATATTGGGAAAAACATTCTGATTCAGAACAATATCTTAAGACATGGTATGATACTGCAATGAATGCAGACTGGAGAACTCCCAATGATGTAAAACAGACTTATGCAAATGCAAGTATTTTAAAAGATAGTAGGATAGTATTCAATATCAAAGGTAATTCATATAGACTTGTAGCTAAGTTTAATTTTGAGAAACAATGGATTTTCATAAGATTTATAGGGACTCATGATGAATACGGCAGGATTGATGCAAATACGATATAAACATTAAAATATAGTGACATGAATATAAAACCGATAAAAACAGAAGCCGATTATAGAGAGGCATTAAAGAGATTAGAAATTATCTTTGATGCAGTGATTGGAACATCTGAAAGTGATGAAGCAGACATACTTGGATTATTGATTGATGAATATGAAAAGAAACATTATCCAATTGAAGCGCCAGATCCAATTGAAGCAATAAAGATTAGAATGGAAGAAATGCACTTAAAACAGATTGATTTAGTCGATGCAATTGGAGGTAAAAGTAGAGTCTCCGAGATTTTAAACCGCAAACGAAAATTAACTGTCGATATGATTCGAAACTTGAATAGAAGATTAAGTTTATCTCCAGGACTTTTAATAAGAGATTATCAACTAGCAAGATAAAAAAGTACAATTGGCAACAGGACAATAAAATCATGCCGTAGCAGCGTTTATTAACGGAGTGCACTTCGACTGCGCTCAGTGACCAGAACATGAAAGCGACATTACGTAAACCAGGGAAAAGTAGTACATCCCGATTCTCGGGACAGCCAGCTTTTATTGCTGTCGTTTAGTGGCAAGCAAAAAAAACACAGTGCCAAATTGGAGATTGACGTAATGATTTTGTATTTTTGAGAAAATAAATGATTATGAGAACAATTCAACTAAATATACCTGATAGCGTTGATTTGAAAGATTATGATTTTTCAATGATAGTTGCTGCAAAATTATATGAAGATGCAAAACTTTCGGCTGGACAAGCAGCTGAAATAGTTGGGTTATCTAAAAGAGCATTTATTGAGATGTTGGGAAAATACGGTGTTTCTGTTTTTAGTTCATCGATCTCTGATTTACATTCTGATATAGCAAATGCCTAAGATTGTTATTTCAGATACCAGCACTTTGATACTTTTTCAAAAGATTGATGAGTTTAATCTTTTGCAGAAAGTATATGGTGAATTGATAACTACACCAGAGATTGCAGAGGAATTTGGTGAAGAATTACCAAATTGGATTAAAATTCAAGCTGTTTCTGATAAAAAATATCAGGATTTTCTAGAAACCCAGATTGATTATGGAGAAGCAAGTGCAATTGCTTTAGCTACACAATTTAATGATGTACTGTTACTACTTGATGATTTAAAGGCTCGGAAATTAGCAACCGATTTAAAATTTAAGATAACAGGAACTCTTGGTGTGATCCATCGGGCAAAACAAATGTCGATTATTGACAAAGTTAAGCCTTTAATTGAAAAATTATTATTAACTGATTTTCGAATAGCTGACAATATCATAGATGAGATTTTAAAATTGAACAAAGAATAGATTGCCAGCGCCCAACAGGCCAATAAAATCAAGCCGTTCAAGCGTTTCTTAACGAAGAGAAGAACATGAGAGCGACATTACGTAAATCAACAAAAAGTAGTACATTTGAGAAACGGCCAGCTTTTATTGCAGTCGTTTTAGCAACCATAGGTACGGATCAAAAAACTAGAAAATGTTTCCATATATTAGAACTTTTTATTAATTTTGTATTGATAAAAAAATGAATGAAACATAAATTTGATATCATTTTGCTTGGAGAGGTCTGGGATTTACTAGATTCGATTGATGAAAAGTCAAGAGGTAAAATTCTTTACAACATTGATAAAGCAAGATATGTAAATGACCCAGAATTATTCAAGAAACTTGACGAATTGATCTGGGAGTTTCGAACAAAATATAAAAAGACTTATTATAGATTGTTATCATTTTGGGATAAAACTGACAAAACAGAAACTTTTGTAGTTGCTACTCATGGGATTATCAAAAAGACTGAAAAAATTCCAAAAGCAGAGATTGAAAAAGCAAAAGCGATTATGAAACAGTATTTTAAGCAAAAACTTAAAAAATGACAGTCATGGAAAATACTAAATTGAGAATTTACACTCTAAACGAAGCTAAAGATAAGCATTTAGGTAGAGTTGGTACTGAAAAGAGAGACAAATATGAGTATGAATTAAGACTTGATTTGCTTGGTGAAATGATAAAACAAGCACGTAAAGAGAGACATTTGACTCAATCTCAATTAGGAGAAATGATTGGAGTGCAAAAATCCCAAATTTCCCGGATTGAGAAAAATGCAAAAAACGTAACAATTGAGACAATTTTGAGAGTATTCAGAGCATTAAAAGCTAAAGTAAGTTTTAATGTTGAATTACTTGATGGAGAATTTAAAATTGCATGAACTACGGTTGCTAACAGGCCAATAAAAGCAAGCTGTTTATGTGTTTATTAGCGAAGAAAAGAACATGAAAGTGACATTACCTAAACCGAGAAAAAGTAGTGCATTTGAGAAACGGCCAGCTTTAAAGGCAAACGTTTAGGCACTAGCAGATGAACGACTGTGCAACACTTAAATAAACTAAAAAAACAGATAAAATTATACCCAACACACAAAGCAAGAGTGTTCCTGCGCATCCCATACATACTTGTTTTTATACCGTGTTAATTTGAAGAAATATTTTCATTACAATAATAGTTTTGTGTGTTATCTTATAATTGAAGTTACCTGTTTTTGCCAAAAAAAAATTCAGTTTTGCAATTAGAAACATTAACAGGACTGTAATAATTAAAGTAGGGTTTCTTTAATAGTAAATATCTAAGGAAATCATTATATTTAAAAAATTCAAAACTACATACAGCTTTCTTATGCTTTGAAATAGAAAATTATAAAATAAAACATAAATACTAAATTAGCATGAAATTGAACTTTGTAAGAAAAACATCAGTTTTATTTTTGTTGTTACATTTTGTTTTGTTTGAAACATCGGCACAAGATATTACAATAAAAATTGATGCTACTCAAGACAAAAAAGTTATTTCTGCTAATATTTACGGTCGTAATAATACTTTTGACAAAGCCTCACAATTTTATAAAGATGCAGGTTTACGATTTGTTAGGATGTGTGGAGGAAATAATGCAACTAAATATAATTGGCGAAAAAAAATTACAAGTCACCCGGATTGGTATAATAATGTTTATAGTATTGACTGGGATGAAATATCTCAGAAAATTGCATTGAACCATCCTGAAATGCAGGTAATGTGGTCATTCCAATTATTGGGCCGGGTGGCTTCAAGCACCAAACATAATTTTAACGACTGGGAATATAACAATTCGAAATGGTGGGGTGGTGTAGGACAGAATTTGGCAGGAGGTGGCGTACCCAATGAAGATGATCCCTGGGGTAAAGCCCTTTTTGAAGGTAATATTTACCTTTACACCATGGAATGGCCGGCAGATTCTACCGTAGCAATACTCGATCATTGGTTTGGTGACGGAGGTTTAGGTTTAAATAAAAACCAGTTCTTGTACTGGAGTATGGATAATGAAGCCGATATTTGGAATGGAACGCACGACGATGTAATGAAAAATGATTTGTTACCTGCTTCGGAATTTATGGACAATTACATTGAAGTTGCGAAGAAAGCCCGTGCAAAAATACCCGAAATAAAAATATGCGGCCCGGTTACAACAAGTGAATGGCAATGGTATAAATGGGGTGAAGAAAATATTTATATTGACGAAAAATACTATTGCTGGCTTGAATATTTTATAAAAAGATGCGCTGATGAGGAGAAATCATCAGGTGTCAGGGTACTTGATGTGGTTGATCTGCATAATTATCCATACGCCCCAAAAGATGCCGATGCACTTCAAAACCATAGAATGTATTATGAGAAAAACTATATTTATCCGGGAGCAAATGGAATAAAAACCATTAATGGTGGTTGGGAAAATTCTCAAAATAAAGAATATATTTTTCAAAGAATAAATGATTGGCTTTTAGAATATTTTGGTGAAGACCATGGAATAAAACTTGCATTGAGCGAATGGAGCCCGGGTCCTGATGAGCCAAACCTGGCATCCGTTATTTATGCATCTCATCTGGGTACTTTTGCCAATAACAATGTTGAGTTTTTTACCCCATGGAGTTGGTTTACTGGAATGTGGGAAACCTTACATCTATTTAGCCGATATGCAAAGGGATATAGTGTTTCAAGCATATCTTCCGAAGAAAATACCGTTTCGGCCTATACTACAGTTAGTGAAACTCTGGATTCCACAACAGTAATATTAGTAAACCGCGATATGAATAATACGCGCAGAGTAACCGTTAATTTAAAAGGTGTAGCCGCTGACAATAGTAGCTACAATACTTTACAACTATCATCCTTACCTAAATACGAAACATTCAAATCGCACACTGACAATGCATTAGTTAAGGCATCGGTAAATGTATCATCAAATTCATTTACAATACAGTTGCCGGCACTTTCAACAACTGCAGTCTTACTTAGAACAACACCGGATTCTGGTATCAGTGCAAATAAACTTCACCAAATAGAACTTTACCCCAATCCGGCAAGCAGCCAATTGACATTAATTTTAAATTCAGATGAAAAGGAGCTACTCGAAATTTGGGTAATCGATCCAACAGGTCGAAAAGTAAAAACATTTGATATAAATTATGATGGTTGTTCGCCCGTAATTCTTGATACATCAACTATTCCGGAAGGATATTATATAATTTCGGTTAAAACAGGTCAATCATTATTAACCAAACGTTTTGCAATCATTAAATAAAAACTTTCGAAAATGGGAAAATCCAGAGGTAAAGTCTGTTATTTTTTTATAACCCTTGCTGTTTATCTGTTTATACAGGCCAATGGTTATACTCAAAAGTTATATATAGGAGCCAATTATCATCCACACGATGATAAGAATACTGAGAAAATTAAAACCGACATTGAGCTAATGAAAGCCGCAGGATTTAATGTTGTTCGAATGGGTCACCTGGCATGGGACAGTTATGAACCCGCAGAAGGGCAGTTTGATTTTAAATGGTTTGATCGGGTGATGGACTTTATGAATGACGCTGGTATCAAAGTTATACTTGATATAGCGATCAGACCGGCACCGTTGTGGTTACATCAAAAATTTCCTTCCATTGATATTGTTGATGAAAACGGGAATGTTCAATATCCAAACCACCGGTATATGGACGATGTGGGCGACCCTGATTACCAGAAATATGCTTTGCGTTTTACTGATGTAATAACCAAACGTTATGCAAACCATCCGGCTTTACTGGCATTTGGCATAGACAATGAATCGGGCGATGGTCGCATATCGTATTCAGAAACCGTACGTCAGCGTTTTATCGTATGGCTAAAAAATAAATATTCCACCCTTGAAAATATAAATAAAGCATGGGCTTCGCAACGTTGGTCGCGTTGGCTGAGCTCATGGGATGAAATCGGGTTGCCTCCGGGAAATGGAAGTAACGATATGCCAGAAAAAATGCTCGATTTCCGACGCTTTATATCCGATGAGGTAAATGGTATATTGTTTAAAGTACTAGATGTTGTGAATACTAATGCACCTGGCGCACTTACCAATACCAACGCATGGTATTATAGCTGGTTAAAATATATTGATTATGCGCCCATTGCCTATTCAGGAAAAATGACACGCCAGGGTTGTGGTTTTTATCCCGGTTTATCTCTGATAACCAATTGGGGAGTAATGAATGCGTCATTTGGAATATCCCGTATCCAGTTTGAAAGTGAGAACCCATTCTGGTGCAGTGAATTTACAACCATGACAGCCGTTCCAAACTCAATACGAAAATCGGCATATGCCAGTTTAATGTATGGCAACCAAATGGTATGCGGCTGGACATGGCAAAGCATGTGGGCGGGCGAAGAACAATACCTGATCGGGATGCTCGACTGGGATGGCACGCCCAACCGAAAATACGACGAATACAAGCAGATTGCATCAGAGTTTAAAAAAATTGAACCATTTCTCCCTTACCGGTTGAAAGCTGAAGTTGGATTGGCCTATTCGTTTGAAAGTCAAATGGCCAGTAAATATTTTCCGCTGCAACACGATAACCAGGTTCAGGCATGTTGGGATATGTGTTACTGGCGCAACATGGATTCAAGAATGCTTGACATAAAATATAGCGACTTGAATTACAAAATGTTGTTTGTTCCGGGCCATGCTGTTATGGATGTGCTAAGGGCCCAAAAAATACGCGACTATGTAAAAAATGGAGGTACAGTTATAATGACCACCAATTCAGCTATTGTAGATACTACTGGTCAGGTTTTTGCCACTGAACGACCCGGCAGATTGAATGATGTGTTTGGAATCCGCCTGGGCAGTTTTGAAGAAACCGAAGCCATGAATGAAATTTCAAGAAAAAGTTATACCGGCAAAAAACTTGAAGTTACATATAAAGGTAAGGCGGTTAATGCAGAGTCGGCACGTTTCGATTTAATTGAGATTAAAGGAGCCGAAGTGCTGGCAAATATTACCAGTCTCGATAAAGACTACCCGATTATAACATCAAACAGGTATGGTAAAGGCCGTGCTATTTATGTTGGTTTACCTGCACATGGTGATATACTGAACGGAATTTTTGATGACTTAGTTGAAGAGCTGGGCATAAAAAAAGGACCTGCAGTTCCTTCGGGTGTAATGGCCCGCCAAATTGACGATAAGCACTATTTATATTTAAATGTGAACGGGGAACCAAAGGAAATACCTATGAAGGGGAAATCGAAAAGTATCCTTTTTGATAAAGCTTATAACGGTAATTTTACCATTGCACCTTATGAACCTGAATTTATTGAAATTAAATAATCAAATATCATGCGGTACTTTGTTATCATAACATTCATTGCTTTTTGTTTAATAACAGTAAGATGTAATAAAACTGAGGCGCCTGCTCCTTATGGACCCATGCCTTCGGAAAACCAATTGCGCTGGCAGGAAATGGAATATTATGCATTTATTCATTTCTCATTAAATACTTATACCGATCAGTCGTGGGGTTACGGAAATGAAGATATTAACCTGTTTAACCCTGAAGATCTGGATTGTCGTCAGTGGGCACGAATATGCAAAGAAGCAGGGATGAAGGGTATTATTGTTACCGCAAAACATCACTGTGGGTTTTGCTTGTGGCCATCGGAGTATACTGATTATTCAGTAAAAAATGCCCCATGGAAAGACGGAAAAGGCGATGTGGTGAAGGAATTGGCTGATGCCTGCAAGGAATATGGATTAAAACTGGGCATGTACGTGTCGCCATGGGATAGAAACCATCCATATTACGGAAAACCTGAATACATAAATTATTTCAGAAATCAGATTAAAGAAGTGCTAACTAATTATGGCGATATTTTTGAAATTTGGTTTGATGGTGCAAATGGAGGAACCGGATATTACGGAGGGGCTGATGAAAATCGCAAGATTGATCGTACTACCTATTACGATTGGCAACCTACTTATAAAATGATACGTGAATTACAACCTGATATTGTAATTTGGAACGATGGCGGCGACAGGGCTGATCTACGCTGGGTAGGAACCGAAGAAGGCTATGTTGGTGAAACCAACTGGAGTTTATTGAACGCTAAGGGCGAAGTTGAGTGGGGTATGTTGCATTATGGCCTGGAAAATGGTGATTCATGGGTTCCGGCCGAGGTGAATACTTCCATAAGGCCTGAGTGGTTTTACCATCCGGGTGAAGATGCAAAAGTAAAAACAGTGCCTCAATTAATGGATACCTATTATAGGTCTATTGGCCACAATGCAACTTTATTGCTTAATTTTCCGATTATGCCAAATGGGTTAATTCATCCTAATGACGAAAGAGCAGCGCTTGATTTTGCCAAAGCCATTAAGGAATCATTTTCTGTTAACCTTACTGAAAATTGCAAAGCAGTGGCAACAAATGTCAGAGGCAATGCGAAACGGTTTGCAGCAGTCAAAGCTATTGATACTGATAATAATTCCTATTGGACAACTGATGATGAGGTAACCAAGGCTTCATTAACTATTGATTTGGGAAAACCTACTCAATTCAATCGCTTTATGGTCCAGGAATATATTCTTCTGGGACAAAGAGTCAAAGCTTTTACGATTGATGCGTTTGTTGACTCAAACTGGATACAAATTACAAATGCCACAACCATTGGCTATAAACGCATTCTTCGTTTCCCAAGCATTAAAGCATCTAAAGTGCGCTTAAATATTACCGATGCAAAGGCCTGTCCTTTAATTTCAAACATTGGGGTTTACAATGCGCCTTTATTTTTGAATGCCCCATCAATTGCCAGAAATCAGGCAGGATATGTATCCATTTCAACAAATGATATTGGACCTGTTTTTTATTATACCCTTGATGGAAGTGAACCAACAACAGAATCAGAACAATACTCAGAACCATTCATGGCAGATGGAAAAATTGAAATAAAGGCTATTGCTTACGATCCGGCAACTGCTAAAAGTAGCCCGGCAGGATACGAAAAATTCGATATCTCAAAAAAGGATTGGAAAATTGTAGGCATAGACGACGATAAATCAAGCGCCATTCTGGATGGAAATTCATTTACTGTTTGGCACCAGCGTGATAAAAAGATGCCTGTGGATCTGGTTATTGATATGGGAACTGAACAAAAGCTATGTGGCTTCAGGTATTTACCTGATCAAAACAAATGGAGCTCAGGTATTATAACAAACTTCATTTTTTATGTATCCATCGATAACAAAAACTGGCAAATGGTTGATAAGGGAGAATTCCCGAATATTAAAAATAACCCGCTCTGGCAAGTGAAAAAGTTTAACCCGGTAAATGCCCGTTATTTTAAAATCCAGGCTTTAGGTAATCTGGAAAATAATAATAATATAGGATATGCAGAGGTAGAAATAATTACTTCAGATTAATTTTAAAATTATTTGGATTAAAACTTACCAATCCTATCATTTTCCCAAAACTGATCTTTGGGGAAATTAAAATTCAAATATAAACTTTAGGTCAGAATATGACTGCTAACCAGCATTTCTTAAAAGAATCTTCACTTCTTATCATTGACTTACTATTTATCTTATATCCTTTCACAAGGATATCCCTTCATGAATCCCAATCTTACAATAAAAACGAATTTAAGTTTTTCAGGTTTTATTAGGCAGCTTCTAACCATTGATACTGCATGAGTTTTATTATTTTGTTGTTTTTTGTTTCAAGTTTTAGGATGCTGATTATTAGGTCATTGATATTACTATCAAAATAATCTGCCATTATTTCCAGCAATTCCAGTATAAATCCCCAAAGCCTTTTAGCAATTGTCAGATCAAGTAACTGTTCTTTCGACCCCGAAAATATATCCCCGATTGTCTCATATGAACTGAATCTTTTAGCCGGGCTAAAAATATTATATTGGGCTATTGCTATTGTAATATCAGCTATTTGAGCATTAAAATCCCGTGATTGGCTTTTCCCTAAATCAAAATATTGCTTTGATTCTTTGAAAAACACATCGATGCTCCACCTTATGCTATAAATCTCGTAGGTTTTTTTAATGGTCAGCAATGTATTGGTCATCAACAATAAATGCCATTTGCCCCGTTTTGAGTTCTTGCAAAAGAATAATTTTACAGCTACACCTTTATACTCAACAATTACTTATGCACAATATAAGTTAAGGGGTTTGACCCATGTAACCCTCTTTATTCGCTTCATAATATCTGCCACTTTTTTGGCCGTGTATTGTTTTGTTTCGAAATCATATTTGGCTTTGGCCATCTTCGCCATGCCTATAAGGTGTGTCTTTGTAGTAAGACCTGTTAAAAATTTGATAATGGCATCACAAACAAACCGACTGTCCATTAGAAGATAATCGGGGTTAATCCCTTTCGTTAAAGCACGTTTGACCATCACAATAGAATTTGAAACTTTGTTTACTTCCAGTTCTTCTTCTCTTGCTTTTCCAGCTGTCCCTTTGTCCCTGTTTTTTCTATATTGTGATTTATATTGTTTTCCATTTAATCCATAAGGCTTCTTTTTATTCTTACCTTTTTCACTTGAAGTAAAAAAGTCATTAATCTCTGCAAAAATCTTATTACTTTTATTCTTAAGCATGTTTTTTATGTTTTGGTTACAACCTTAATTTATTAATAATTAAGGTCTTAACATGAGTATCATGCTGCTTTTTATCAACATAACTTTTTATTTATCAAAAGGTTATTATACATGAGAATGTTCAGTTATTTATTTTAAAAATATTGAATTGTAACTAATTTGCGAAATATTAGTTAAAAACTAAGGATATCAGTTTAAAAACTGAAGCGTTTTATACTAACCTGATCAAAGATTTGACTCATCTGTTGTAAATCATTTATAAAAGATTTGTACCTAAAATAATATTTGCTACATTTAAAACCTGACCAATTTTATTATTTAAACTAAATATACTATGTTTTCAAAAATCAGACGATTGATGATGACACCCTTTACTGTGTGTCCGCGAACCGGTAAAATAACCGGGATTGATAAGGTAAAAAGAAAAAGCTTATGGCTTTGGATTATTATTGGCATGGCCTCAGTTATTTGGGTTCTCATTAGGGTTGTGCCCAAACCCAGCCGTGCGGAATATCCCTGCCAAAAAGTAGCCCGGCCTATAGCTGCCAGCTTTATTATATGGCTACTGGGACTAATTGGGTCATCGTTGATCATGCGAAAAGCCAAACGCCTGTTTCAAAGGAAACGGTATATGTTGGGTGTATTCTGTTTTACAATGGCAATCATGGTATGCTTTTTCTCCTTTAGCGATACCCGCGATGTGGCAGCTTCCGCTGCTGCACCTTTTGTTCCCACCGATCCTGCCAATAGTCCTATGGGTACAGCCACGGGAATAAATCCCGGGCGCGTTGTGTGGGTTTATGACAGCGAACTCACGGATAAAACCATCTCTTCAGGTTACTGGTGGCAGACTGCACACACTGACACGGCAGTAGCCCGGCAAATGATGGCCCAGGCAATATGCAACCTTACAGGTATTTTTGACCAGGCTGAGGCCTGGGATACCATTTTCAGATACTTCAACCAGAAACGTTATGGAGAAAATGTCGGCTACAAGGCTGGTGACAAGATTACCATCAAGCTCAATAACATTAATTCCCGTTTCTACGATTGGGGAGGCTCGGAAAACGTGCCCTGCCCGCAAATGGTCCATGCCCTTATCTGGCACCTGGTGAACAAGGCCGGTGTGCCCGAAGAAGACATTACCTTCTATGACTGCATTTTTTATATAGGGGCCCCTGTTTACGATCTCTGCCATGCCGACTTTCCCGGCGTACGCTGGGCCGAAGGCGATGCCACAGATCGCGTTGATGGACATGGTTATGAATTCGGTCCCGGTGAGAATCCCGGTACCCGCGAAAAAGTAGTGCGCGATAGTACCTGCGTGATTCATTATAGCGATACAAATATCGTTAAAGGCAGCGGCAAGGTATGCCTTCCCACAATTGTATCTGAGGCCAGGTATCTCATGAGCATGTGCCTGCCACGTGAACATACCGACCTCGCAGGCGTTACCCTCTGCGCTAAGAATTATTTCGGGTCCGTATGGCATCCCTGGGATTATCAATATTACCACCATTGGCAACCACAGTGTATGCACGCAGCGGTAGCCGCACATCCTTTGGGTGACATCCCACAGCGCCCCATGGGTTCATATAATGCCCTGGTCGATATTATGGGGCATAAAGAGCTGGGTGGAAAGACCATGCTTTGTTTAGGCGATTTAACCCGCAAATCATGGTGGCCGGATGCCCCATTTAATAGTGGCCCTGCTTCAAGCCTTTTCATTAGCCAGGATTTTGTGGCTTTCGAATCTGTTCTTCTTGATTTTTTACGTTATACAGGAAGGGTAAAATCAGGCACGGTGGATAACTATCTCCACGAAGCCTCACAGGCAGGTAGTCCCCCATCCGGCACGGTTTACGACCCTGAAAATGATGGTGCGCCCTTGCAGAGCCTGGGCGTGCATGAGCACTGGAACAATTCTACGGACAAACAGTATACGCGCAACCTGGGTACCGGCGATGGTATTGAGTTGATAAAAGTAATAGATAATGTTACAAATTTAGATACTACCCATACCGATACCGGCTCCACTACACCTGTTATTGATCGTAACAATATGACTAGCCAGGATAATTTTACACTTTTTGCTAATACCCCTAATCCCTTTACTATATCTACTACAATTTGCTACTCACTTAAGGTTTCTGCTGATATCAGGCTAAACATTTACAATATGAAAGGGGAAAGGGTCCGTACCCTCATCAATAAGTATCAATCTGCTGGCAACTTTGAAATAAACTGGAATGGTTGCAATGATGACAATATGCGTTTAGCTTCGGGTATTTATGTATATAGAATGGAAATAAATACAGGTGGAAAAAGATTCAGCCAATCACGTCAAATGTTGCTAAGGTAAAAAGCAGATAAAATATTTAATACTATTCGATAATCCTTGTTAGCGCGGACTTCTTTAGTCTGCGCTAACTCATTAATATAAGGCCAATTCATAATATTATCAGAAAGAAATTAAGAGGTAAATTATTGTTAAAATCAAGTAAATAAAACAAAAAAATGTTTTCTTTGTGCTGATTTAAGAATTAATGAAATATTGCTATGCTTTTTAATTCGTTTGAATTTCTGGTGTTCTTTGTCACAGTAGCCATCCTGTATTTTATAATTAAAGATAAATGGCGATGGATATTATTACTGGGCGCGAGTTATTTATTTTATGGAAGCTGGAGTGTTGCCTATATGGGGCTAATAGTTATCTCAACTATTATCACTTTCTCAAGTGGGGTTTTATTAGAAAAACAAAATAATAATCCGGATCTTTCAGAAAAGATAAGAAAAAGAAATAAACGACTGATTGTCCTTGTAAGTTTATGTACAAACCTGGGTATACTGCTATTTTTTAAATATTACAATTTCTTTGCATCAACAGTCAACTCCATAATTCCCGATTCTTTGCCCATTTTTGAAAAACTGCTTCCGGTGGTTGGAATTTCATTCTATACATTCCAGGCTCTAAGTTACACCATGGATGTTTACAGAGGAAGAATGGAAGCCCAAAAACATTTCGGCAAATATGCCCTTTTCGTTTCATTTTTCCCCCAGCTTGTTGCAGGTCCCATCGAAAGGGCATCTAATCTTTTACCTCAGTTTAATGATCCAAAAAAATTCAATTATCAGGATGTAAGAAGCGGATGTTTACTGATTATTTGGGGACTTTTTAAAAAGGTTGTTGTATCTGACAGATTAGGGGTTTTTGTAAACGAGGTGTACAGCAAGCCTGAAACCAGCACAGGAATTGTCGCGATTGTAGCTGCACTTTTCTTTGCTATCCAGATTTATCTTGACTTTTCAGCTTATTCTGAGATTGCGATTGGAGCAGCGAGGATTTTTGGATATAAACTCACCATTAATTTTAAAAGGCCATACCTTTCAACTAGTTTTAATGATTTTTGGAAAAGATGGCATATCTCTCTTAATACATGGTTTTTAGAATACCTGTACATACCAATAGGGGGAAGTCGGGGAAAATATATTAGTACTATACGTAATGTACTCATTGTTTTTTTAATAAGCGGCTTATGGCACGGAGCCTCATGGAATTTTGTTATTTGGGGTGCCATCAATAGTATGTACCTGCTCATTTTTGATCGGATCTTTTTCAATAATAAAAAGAAAGATCCCCCTTTAAAAAATAAAATGTTCAGGGGGACCCTGATCATGCTATTTTGGGCTGCTTCCCTGGTATTCTTTAGGGCAAAAACCTTTTCTGATGCGATAATTATTTATAAAAAATTTTCATTTTCAGGTCTTGATCAACTGTATAATTTTGGGTTAAACGAACGGACATTCAAGTTTGCAGTCAGCATGTTCATTCTTGTTTATATAATAGAACTTTTTCAAGAAACTGGTTTTTCTGTGGAAAGACTTTTTAAAGCCCCTTTACTAATCCGTTGGGCTTTGTATATTGCTTTACCTCTGTCTATAATTTACTTTGGTGCATACGGATCAAGCATGATGGATTCTTCATTTATATATTTTCAATTTTAAAGAAATGCGAAAATTTGTACTAAAATTCTTAGCAATCTCAACCATCCTGTCATTAATAATAATCCGGATCGAATACACTGATGCATGGAATTCGGTTCAAAGCAGCGAGCAATATGTTTATGCCCGGTGGAATTCATTATACGATCTTACAAGAAGAGGGGATATCGATATACTTTTGATGGGAAATTCAAGAATTTACAATGGTATAAATCCTAAACGCTTATCTATCGGAACATCTTCTATTGCATTTATTATGGGAGCTCCGGGAACAACACTGGCAGACAACTATTTTAGTTTTAAAGAAATATTAAAACGTACGAAGCCAAAGATCCTGATTATGGAAACATATTGTATTAATTACTACGATAAAAAAAATTCAGATCCTCTTAATATTATTAAAAGCTTCAGGGCAAGAAAAAACTTCTGGAGTAAAATAGAATCCATGCCTTCCCTTTTTCAATTAAATCACTGGCCGTACGCCTGGCTCCATAGCATTAGAAACCACAACAACATTTTTGATGAAGAGCATTCTTTAAAAGAAACCAAAGAAGAAAACAAAAAACTGAAGGAACTGGTTAATAAAGGAAGAGATAAGATGTATATGGGCAAGTATAAATTATATCTTGGTAAATACAATGGAAATACAGGATTAAGCAAGGAAACTTTAAAAAGATATGAAGAAGAAGGCCCATCCGATGACGCAGCAAACAGAACAATAAGCAGATATAATAAAAGATACCTGAAAAAACTAAATAGGTTATGTAAAAAAAATGATGTTGAATTAATGTTTATTACTATACCTGTTTATTATAAACACATTAAAAACTGGGACAAAGCAAAAAAAGTGCTGTCTGACGAGATTGATAAAACAGGCAGAAAGTGGCTCGATTTTCAGGCTATATATGATACAAACTATTTTAAACCCATACATTTTGATAATACCTATTCTCAAAACCAGCATACTACTGCTGAAGGCAGTTATGCTTGTACAGGTAAATTGATTAAATTCCTGCATGAAGAATATCCAAATCTTCTACCTGACAGATCGGGAGAACAAAAATGGAGAGAGATGTTCTACGGCCAGGAAGACTACTTCATATACTATCCTGTAGCAGATAACGATACAAAAAATAAGATCCTTCTTAAAAACATCGTGGTAAACAATGTTGTTTTCGAGGAAATTGGATATTCTCCTGTAAATGCCAATGTTAGTACTTTATGGGCTAAAGTTAAATCCAATAGTTCAATATCCAAGTTATTATATAACAGATCTTTGTTACTATCCGGGATTGTAAATTTTAATAATACACAGCAACCTGTAAATATCTCTTTGCAAAACAATCCCTACTATGAGAATGAGGAATTTATGGTTTTTACTACATATATTAAACCTATGCAATTCCTTCAAATTTCAAATTTGCAGTTCTATTAGTCTGATTGTAGTTTTAATTGATAATCGCAGAAGCTGAATATTAACCGGTATTAACCATAACCTTTTTAAAACAAAGATTCGATCAAATAGCATACTATTACTAATCTGGATAATTGAGACACATTCAACAAATTATAAAGTGGAGGATATCCTTCTTTTTGAAAATTAGGTACAAAGCATTACATTCGTAATGAGATATTTATCCAAATTTTGATTTTAACACATGAAAACGTCATTTTTTGACAAAAACAGGATCCCTCAATTATTCCTGATCAGCTTCAGTATTCTTTTTATATTTCTTATTTATGGTAAAATACTTCTATCTCCTAATGACCATATGTTCACGACAAGTGGTGATGGCATTAAAAACTACTTCACTTATGCTTATCACATAAAACACGATGCATCTTATACCAATTTTATGGGGATGAACTATCCCTATGGTGAAAACTATCTTTATACTGATTGCCATCCAGTAATTGCAAATGTATTTAAATTTTTATCCTCGTATTTCCCTTTTTTTGAAACGCATTCAATAGGTATTATAAACCTTCTTATGATACTCTCCATTTTCTTTACATTTCTAATCATCTATTCATTGTATATTGAATTGATGTTTAATAAATGGATCGGTGTATTTTTCAGTATCACTATAACTTTATTAACCCCACAGATTTTTCGTATGGGTGGCCATTTTGCTCTATCCTATAGTGTGGCAATACCTTTAACATGGTTTTTTTTCCTGCGATATATTAACAGGTCAAAGAAGGTTTATCTTATATTACTTTTTGTAAACAATCTTTTCTGGATGTTTATTCATACTTATCTGGGTATTATACTATTATTTTTCATTCTTGCTATTTTACTGGTTAAAATAATATCTGATAAATGCAGACGAACAGGTTTTGCTACTTACATATGGCTTGGAATTGTCATTATATCTCCCATTATCTTATTTTATGTGTATGCACATTTAACTGATATACATGAAGGGCGAACTAATAATCCTTCCGGTTTTTTTCTTTATAATGCTGAACCTGATGATATTCTTTTACCGCATGAAAAGCCATTCGCCCCGATTCTGAATAAATTGAGCGGGGGAATAATCAGATTGCAGTGGGAAGCTTGGGGATATGTTGGTTTGGTAAATTCCATTCTTCTGGTAATATTATTAATCATTGGAATAATAAGCATATTCAGAAAAAAAACACGTGCTCTTCTTTCCGGTTTATTTGATAACCGCGTTTTAAACATTTCGCTAATAGGAAGCGGCATTGTGCTTTTATTTGCCATGGGTATACCCTTCAAGCAATTTCCAAAACTATTGGAGTTTTTACCTGTTCTTAAACAATTCAGGGCTACCGGACGTTTTGTCTGGCCGTTTTATTTTGCTTTTACTTTTTTTGCTGCATATGTATTTCAAAAAATCATTTTAAAACAATTTGCTTCCGGAAGAAAGTATCCAGGAATAGTATATGTAGTACTCATCGTTGGAATTACCTGTTGGGAAGGAATATACTACCATATCCCCGTTTCAAAAAGTATATCAACTAATTCGAATGTTTTTAAACAAGATTTATTACCTGAAAATATACAGAAAGTAATCAACCATATTGAACCAGGTAATTATCAGGCAATTATTTCAATTCCATTTTATTACCAGGGATCCGAAAGTTATGCCCGGCCAAGAAACGAAGATGCGGCAAGAAACTCCATCGTTATTTCATACTTTACAGGATTACCAAATATATGCGCAAACCTTACCCGTACTTCCATTGAGGAAAGCAAGAGAATAGTCCAGATTGTTTCTCCTGACTATTATCCAAAAAAAATTAAGCTTGATATGAAAGACAAACGTCCAATATTAATCATTAAAACAGGTGATGAAATCACAAAGTACGAGCGAGATATTATAGTTAAAGCAAAACCATTGTATAAAAAAGACAATATCGAGGTTCTTGAAATTTCACTTGAAGATTTGTTTATGGATACAAGTAGTAAGATTGTTCAGGCGTTTTATGAAAAACAACCCCGGCTAAGGGTTCAAAATGGATTTTATATAGCTGATTCCTGTTCTTTACTTTACTATGATAGCTATGAAAATAGCAAGTCTGATACATCTTTTCGTGGTAAAGGCAGTCACAGTGGTTTCAAAAAAGGGAAGAATTCTTTAGCGACATTCCCTCCCAATACATTCGCAAAAGATAAAGATTATGATATAAGCATATGGATGTATAATGGGGAAAAGGATGCACTTAATTTATGGTTCCGATTTATGATAGAAGAATATGATGAAGCAAAAAATAACTGGTATACAACAACATTCTTCCCCGAGCAGGCAGAAGTAATAAATGGAGACTGGTCACTGATTGAAGGTACATTTCGGGTTAATAATCCGGGTAACCGGACATACATTGTAACAATAGGAAAAGAAAACTCGAAAGCATCATTTCATGCAGACGATTTATTGATTAAAGATAGGGATGTGGACGTATATAGAATAGAGGAAGACAGTACCCTATTTTATAATAACAACAGTATACCTCTCTATTAGAAGTTCAAAAAAACACATTTTACATTATTCGATTTGAACTTCATAATCTTTCGGGAATATTGGTTAAATATTTTTATTATTTTTACTCCAAGTAAAATAATAAAATGAATTGCTTGTTTAAAATCGGCCTTTATAGTTATTATAAGTGTACTTTTTTCAAGTTTTAAAATATCAGCCCAAAATTTTCAATACGGATTAATGGCCGGATTTGATGTTGCAAATGCCCATATAACTGAAAAAACCGTGTATCTCGAAGACAATACACGAATATATTATCCTATGGTATCGTTCAATGCAAATGCATACCTGGGCTATAAGCCGGGTAATAGATTGGGTATATCACTTGAGCCCGGATTCATCCAGAAAGGAGGTATTTACAAAAGCCCCTTTAATGAAAACGCAGAGGATGTAAGAGTGCAACTAAACTATACTCAGATACCTGCATTATTTGATATTTATATTTCTAACAGGTTATTCTTTACATTGGGTCCCGAATTTGCAGGTATGGTAAGTGCTAAGGCAAAATCAAAATCAGGTTCAAACTCAATATATAAATTATATGACAGGCATTCTGAAATATCAGGAATGGCGGGATTTAATTATAGTATTTTGGAATTTCTGGATATAGGTCTTAGATACAGTCATGCACTAACTCCAAGCAGGAGCATGCATTTCACAGATGATTTTGGTATTGATATAGGCGAATCAAAAGAATATAATCAATACTTTTAGATAGTAATAAGGTATAGATATATAAAATAATAAGCTACATGTTGGTTGCTATAGAAAGCTTAATTAATATTTCCCTACTAATTATATTCTCTTATTATAAAATTCAATAACTCCTTTCATCATGAAACTATTTAGTCTCTTCCTTTTATCATTCGCTTTAACAAATCCATTATTTTGCACAAACTACTATGTTGACTATGATTTAGGCAACGATACAAACACAGGAGCCACTCAAAACCAGGCATGGAAGCACTGCCCGGGAGATGAAAATGCTAAAAACGTTCCTGCTTCAGTGGTATTGCAACCCGGTGATATAATTTACTTCAAAGGGGGTACTATCTACCAGGGCAACATAACTCTGAATTATTCAGGGGATTCTTTAAACCATATAACCTACAAGGGTGATGGTTGGGGCAGCGAAAAAGCCATTATCGATGGTTCTGCTCCAATAAACGGGTGGACTGCTTTTAATGACAGCATATACTATGCAGATATACCCGCAGAATTCACGCTGGGCGAAAACTCATCAGCTTTAAACCTACATGAGTTCAATTACAGCACTAATGAAGATGAGTATATGTACACTTCCCAGACCCCTAATCCGGCTGACTGGTATTTTAATGACGACCATATAGGTTTTATACCTGTGGCAAATCATAATCTTACCCGCACATCCATTACCGATTCAGCTATTTTCAATCAGACCGATTCAACCTATTGGGATAACTCTTCGCTACTCATCTGGACCAATCCAAACCGGGTGGTAATGGTTCCGATAACCCATTTTTTCCCTGAATTACGAACTGTGTACTTCGATAGCCTGCGTGAAGAAGCCATTTACCCGGATGGCCGCGATCAGGGATATGCTATTTACAACAGTATGCATGCATTGGATCAGCCAGGTGAATATTATGTAAATTTTGAAGAAGGAAAAATATACATTTTTCCAAAATTTGTCGAAAATCTGAATACCTCCATATCTATTTCCGTAAGGGAATTCGGGTTCGACATAAGCAACAAGAGTGGCATAACCATTGAAGGATTTACTATCCGAAAGCATAGCGGGAACAACCTTATTTCCGGTATCGGGATAGGTTGTTTTACATCGGCTTCTACTCAAAAAAACTACATAACCATACGGAATAACTACATAACACACAACTGCCACTCCGAAAGAGGATATGGTGGCATTTATATATCAAACATAAGCAACAGCATCATTGAAAACAATGAAGTGGTGGATAACTTCAGACACAGGGGTATTTTCTGTTCCGGTGGAACAAATGTAATTGTTCAGAATAATACAATAAGCCGTTCCGGACAAACAAGCCTGACTTTTTATACCATGACCTATTCACGCATTTTGTATAATACAATTATTGAAAGCCTGGGTGGTCATGCCAATGGTATAACTGTTTATATTGCTTCAAAAGACATTCTGATTGCAGGAAACAAAGTTATAGAATGCGCAAGCCCAATGACATTCCAGGACTGTGGCAACCTGTATTTTGTAAACAACCTTATCGATTCAAAATATTACGACTATGGAGTAAATGAGTGGGTACGTACCTCAAGAGGGCCGTGGACATTCGGAGAGATTGTATTTCTCAATAATACAATCTTAAGTGTACCGGGGCAACCTGCTTTTAACATTGAAAAAAGCAGGGATACAATCTATACCGAAAGTGATACAATTTATGAAAATACATATGTTTCCTACAATAACATCATTGATGCAGGTGGTGGAAATCATAATACCGACAGAGGTTATAACCTCTATACCAGCCTTGCCTGGAACCAGGAAGCACGTTACGACTGGTACCTGGCAGAAGGAGAAATAGTGGAAGAAGAAAGGGATGTAGTATTTCAAAACCCTTCGGAAAGTATCTTCAATCTTGCTGAGGGGAGTCCTGCAATAAATGCAGGAACTGATGTAAGCCAATTCTTACCTACATATAAATTTCCCGATTTTAATTTTAACATGGACATAAACAAGTACCCCCGCCCTGCGCAGGAAAATTGGAGTATTGGAGCATATGAGTATGGATCTCCGGTTTCATCCCCAGAAATAGGTCCTACCCATTTAACTCTGCATATATTAGTTTACCCCAATCCTTTCAAGGAGATAATTTATATCGGAATTGATAAAAATGTTCGTACCCGGGTTTATTCTGTTAACGGAATTCTACTATTTGAAACTACAGAAAAAGAAATAAAATGCGCAGACCTCCCCAAAGGTGTTTATTTCGTGAACATTATCGGAGAACAAGGCATGTACAGTATAGAAAAGATCGTAAAATACTAGAATCTATTTTCTTAGAAAAATCTCCCTTTGATTGGTTTGGTGCATTCCATCGCATGAAAGGTCAGGTTCAATATATTTACTCAACAGTTGCGACGGCTATTGTTGTTTTAAACACCTGCTACTCACATTTTATCCATCCGGGATCAGGTCTTCAATTTTATATTTTGTACCTTTTCTATGAATTTTCATGAAAATAATGCAAATTTGATTTAAACTAAAACCATGAAATCCTATCAAACCATCCTGTTCCTTTTATTTTACAGTTCATCGTGTTTTTCACAATCAATCAATTATACACCGCTTGACAAATCAAACCCAATACAATTTGGCGGTAGCTATATTATCTATCAAAATGATACCATTAACCTGGGACATAGAGCATTTTTCATTGACGGTCAATTATCCGAAAAAGAAACAAAAAAATATCCCTGGGTTTTTAATTCCATTAACAAAGCTGCAGAATACCTGACTAACGGCAGTGAAGCAAAGCCTATGGTCTTGTATATCGCGCCCTGGGTATATTGGATTGATGATCCGGATGATACCACAATAAGGGTTCCTAAAGAAGGCACCACACCGTATGGATTGGAAATTAACTGTGAATGGTTACGCTTTTATGGTTTGTCGGATAAAGCAGAAAATGTGGTTCTTGCTTGCAACCGGGGTCAGACCATTGGTGCAGTTGGAAATTTTACCCTTTTCAAACTCCTGGGTGATGGCATCAGATCTGAAAATATCACATTTGGTAATTATTGTAATGTTGACCTGGATTTCCCTTTGAAGCCAGAATTGGGCAGGGAAAAACGGGCTCCTGCCATTGTGCAGGCACAGCTTATACATTGCAATGGCGATAAGATCCTAGCACGAAACACCCGGTTTATAAGCCGTCTAAACCTATGCCCATTTGTTGGAGGCAAACGTGTTTTATTTGACCGCTGCCATTTTGAATCGACCGATGATGCCCTTTGCGGTACCGGTGTATACCTGAACTGCACCCTCGATTTTTACAGCTCTAAGCCTTTTTACAGAACCTGGGGTACCGGGGCAGTATTTCTTAACTGCGATATACATTCCTACATCCATGATTTCCAGTTTTTTACAAAGTCAGTTTGCCAAATGACCGTAGTTGATACCCGAATAACTGCTGAATACGTTACCTACCTGGGATGGAGGGATAAACCACCTATGTATATGAGATGCTATCAGAATAATGTTACCATGAACGGGCGACAGGTGAAAATAAGCAAAGATGACCCTTCATTGTCAATTGATATGTCAGGAAAAGAAGTGCTTGATGCATACTGTTTCAAATATAACGGGGATCTGTATTACAATACCTATAATCTTCTTCGGGGAAATGATGACTGGGATCCTATGGGGATAAAGGATCTCGTGCTTGCTGCTGAAAAATACAATGAGAGAAACTATACAATGCTCCCGACACTACTCCAGGTAAGCCCTGCAAATATTACCATTGAAACCGGGAAAAACGATACAGTTTTGATAGCAAAGATCAACCGTTTCGGAAACTATGAAATAACAGGCATTCCAATCAGCTGGGGTATTGCCCCGGAATATACATCGTTGGTAAAACTTGAAGTGAGTAATGACGGTTCGATCTGTACAGTAGTCCCCAACAACAATTCCGACGCACCTGTTCAGGTAACCATAACAGCCTTTACTGAATCAGGCCTCGAAGCAGCCAGTATTGTAAATGTGGCACCTTCAAAACTGGAGGCTCCAAAATTCTTATCAACTCCCAAAATCACTCTTACTAAAGAAGGCTCTCTCACTGTTACTTACAAATTAGACATGAATTACCCCGATCAATCGCTGGTTACCTGGTATCGCTGCACAGATGTAAAAGGCAGCAATCCGATTGAAGTTGCTGTTTCAAGATTAGATACACCCCTGTTGAAATATACTCTCTCTGATGGAGATATAGGATACTACATAATGGCATCGGTAGCACCTAAGCATATGCGCTGCGATGCAGGGGAAGCCATTAACTATGTAATGAAAAAACCTGTAACAAAAGAAGATGTAAAAACAGATTCCAGGATTTTATCCACCAACTTTAAAAATATTCCCACGAAAAACCAATCGGAAGTCATTCACGGTTTTTGGACCATGAGACCTTTTGGACCATCAGAAAATCCTGAAAATGAAAGGGATGCGTGGTTTTATGGCGAAGGTCGCGACGGCAATGCCAATATGCTGGGCCTTTTGCAAACCGGACGAAGTGGTACATTGCTATACACCCCCGTGGGTGAAACTTTTAGAAATATGAAGTTGACAATGACTGTAGCTCCTTTTAAAACTGCCGGCCAGGGTTTTAGCATCGCTCCATTATACATGGATGTTCTCATTAAATTTGATACGAAAACAATGACGGGTTATGCCCTCCGTTTCATCCGTACTACCAAATACCATAATGCGGTGGATTGCTACTTTGTAAAATATGAAAACGGTGACATATCCGAGATAAGTGAGGCTGTATCTACATCATGTTACAGGACACCATGTTATATAACAATAGAAGTAAAAGATAATAAGTTAACAGCCCATGCATCCACTACTGCAATTCACCACAAATACGATCAGGCAGAAATATTGCCCGAAGTAAATATTGAAACTGCTATTGATCCCAATACTTTTGGAGGATTCGGTATTCAGTACAATGGAGGGGCTACAACAATGATCAGGGAAATACAGGTAGAGTGGAAGTAAAAAATAAATAAAAACCTATTAACCATGATATTAACAAAAAAGTTTATCCCG
Source organism: Bacteroidales bacterium (assembly GCA_016926235.1). Next base: position 28,639 of record JAFGOZ010000091.1, read on the forward strand.
CTATTTTTGCTTCTTTTTACATTAATAGGATGTAATAAAGAAGATGATGAAAATAATAATGATGATGAAAATGAATTCACTCATAATTACATTCCCTTTACTGATCCACGGGATGGAAATACCTATAATACTCTTACAATAGGTGGGCAAACCTGGATGACCCAGAACTTAAACTATGCTGCGGATAGTGGAAGCTGGATTTACAATAATGATGAGAACTATGGCGAAATATATGGCCGTTTGTATCTTCATGAAGTTGCTAAAAAGGTGTGTCCCGGCGGCTGGCATCTGCCTATTTATAATGAATGGCAAATCCTAATGAACTATTTAATTGATAACGGTTATAATTACGATGGTTCTGCTGATGAGAATAAAATTGCAAAATCCCTGGCATCGAAAGACATGTGGGCCGAATCAAATGTGAAGGGATCTGTTGGAAATGATGACTATCCCGCAAAACGCAATGCTTCAGGATTTTCAGGCCTGCCGGCAGGTTATCGGGAAGAGGATGGCAACTACTATAATTTGGGAGAAGCATCCTTCTGGTGGATCGCTGATTCAACGGATCTTAATTCTACAGTGAAATTGATCGTATTGCGAACAGAAAATTATGATGTCCTTGAATATTGGGCTTTAGAGAACCAGTCTTTTTCAATTCGCTGTATAAAAGATGAATAAGGATTTCGTCACGAATAGTATCATCGCTGAAATTCACTATCTTTGTTAAAATACTAATTACTTATTTATTATGAAAAAATTCCTGTCTCTTGCCGATCTGATTGTTATTCTCATAACCTTTTTACTTTTTATCACTGCACTATTCCTGAAAGGCTTTACACATGATCTGTTATTGGAAGCAGGCGTGCTAGCCGTTTCAATAAAAATCATTATGATGGGCTATAAGAATAACCAACACATAAAAACCATACTTAAAGGACTGGAAGAAATCAAACAATCGATATCAGAACTTAAAAATAGCAAAGATAAGTGATTTCCAATATTTTAAATCTTTCGTAACTCAATACTATTTCTATTCGTATATGACAGGCAATACATAAATTGTTTTGAAATTATAAATGCGTTTTTTAACCAACCGCCTAAACCTTAATAAGATGTACAAATTGAAAAATCAAATAATAATTTTAAGTGTAATATTTACACTTATTATTTCTTTCCCCTTAAACGCTACTACTTATTATGTAAGCAACTCTGGCAACGATGGAGCCAATGGAACAAGCCCGGCTACAGCCTGGAAAACAATAGCAAGAGTTAATATTACGAACCTTCTTCCGGGAGATTCTGTTCTTTTTGAAGCCGGAGGATGCTGGAGAAACACTGATTGTTCAATAAGTGGGAATATGGCTTCAATATGACATTTTACAATTTCTCAAGGATTATATTTTATTCAAATAGGATCAAGAGATTCGAATACTGGAACCTTACCTTTGAGAAGACAATGATAAATAAGCAACTTTTATTTATAGTCATTCCAATGACACTTCCAATAAACCATTGGAGCAAAATAACTGGAGGAAAATGACTTATAGAAGGTCCCTCTTTCATTTCTATAATAAGATCCTACGTATGAAATTCCAGGACCCAATTCAAAAATAAATGAATGTTTGGGATTATTCTTTTTAAATGATTCATGAATCCAATTAAACGAAAAAATTGCAGTGTTAACAGTCCCCACAGAATATCCGCCCCTTAAAGCTATTCCATTTTTTACTATTTTACTTTTTGCATATTTGTCATTTTCAGCAAGATTAATTGCAGGTCCTCCTGAAAACATCACTCCAGGAAAGACTTTTGTTCTATTACTTTCAATTTCTACATATGGCCGAAAATAAACCCCTGCTTCAATTGAAAAATCTGATCCCCCAAATCTTAACGGGATTCCAAAAATTCCACCACCCCCAACAGCAAGACCGTATGAAAAAATACCTCCAAAACAACTTATCCTCTCTGTGCTAGGTTCTATGATAATCTTCTCTATATCAGAATAATCAAAAACAAATGTATTCCCTTCTATATTCTGGATTTTTATACTATTATCTGATATCTTATCTAATATTACTCCTTTAATAATCGAACCATTCTTTGTATAAACCACATCCCTGTATGGTGATGTTAATATATTTAATATCTCCGTTCCATAACTAAAATCAATAATATTTTGCTTATTTACCTTTGTATTTATTGGTTTGTCTTTATACATAATTTCAATGTAAAGTTGACTTGAATCTTCTTCAATAATTTTACAATGAATAGTTTCTCCGCTTTTCTTTAATATTACATCCTGGTAACAGTTGTCTTCAAAATTATTCCTTTCTACAACAACTGATTCCCTGGAAATCTTCTCTATATCAGAATCATCAGCAATAAAAATACTTCCATCTAAAGTTTGAAGTTTAACGCTGATATTTGGAATTTGCTCTATTATTATCCCTTTAATTATTGAACCATTCTTTGTGTAAACAATATCCCTATAGGGCATTAATGATACATCTATTGTCTTTGATGCATATTTGAAATTATCTATGTTTTCCTTATTCACAAATGTATTTGTTACCTGACCTTTATACATTATTTCAATGTAAAGCTTACTTGAATCCTCTTCAATTATTTTGCATTTTACGGTTTCACCACTTTTCTTAACAATAACATCCTGTGTATATCCTATTTTACAAATTGCGAAAATTATGATCATTATATAAAATGATTGCATAATTAAAAAACTATTCTTTCTTTTCATTGTAAAAATTCTATAATAAAACAATCATGGAGCAAATCTTCCCATCACCATACCAGTTCATAATATCGCTCAAGGTATATATATTATTCAAATAGCTATAAATGATTCCGTTACTGGTGTTTCCCCTTTGATTATAAAATGATAATAAACTATTTTTATTTATAATTATTCCAATGGCATTTCCAATAAATCAAGGGCATATAATACCCATAAGAATAAGTAGTATAGCTATAATTGCTTCCTGTTTCAGTAAATCGGTATTCTCCAATATATGAGGCTCCCCCGCCAAGTTCAAAGACAAAGGATTGTTTTGGATTATCCTTCTTAAACGACTCATGCATCCAGTTTAATGAAAATATAGCACTATTTACTTCTCCAACAGCATAACCTCCCCGTAAAGAAATACCATTCTTCACTATTTTGCTTTTAGACATTTTTTCTTTTGTTCCAAGATTTATCCCTGGGCCGCCGGCAGCCATTACACTCGAGTATAATTGAATTGATGTATTACCGGATACAACAATAGGACGATAATAAGCCCCTAATTCAAATGAAAATGCAGAACCTCCAAAACGAAAGGGCATCCCAATAATGCCTCCTCCTCCAATTGCAACTCCATAGGAGAAATTACCTCCAAAAGTACTTACATCTGCTTTTGATGATTCCTTTGTTATCTTCTCAATATCAGAGTAATCAAATACAAAAATATTCCCATCAGCAGTTTGAATTTTCAGATTGACATTGGGAACTTGTTCTATTATCACTCCTTTTACCACTGATCCGCTTTTTGTATAAACTACATCTCTATATGTCATAGATTGCAGGTCAATAGGATTGTAAGCATATTTGTAATCGGCTACTTTTTCCCTGCTAATAAATGTACTAATCTTTTTACCTTCAAGCTTCAAGTCAAAATAAATATTTGCTGAATCCACACTGGTGATTTTACAATTTACAGTTTCTCCACTTTTTTTAATTATAACATCCTGTGCATTACTCATTGTAAAGGTTATGCATAACAAGGCCATAATTCCTAATGACCTTATTACAAAACGATTTGTTTTGGATTTCATAGTTACAGAATTTAACATCATTCTATCATGTTTAAAAGGTTTATTCCTTAACTCTTTTAATCAAAGTTTTTACTTTACGGTTATTTTCCTCTTTACCCCTAATAATTCTATCTCTAACCAATATAAATCTCTGATACATATCACATAATCAGAGTTTAAATATAATAAAAAAAAGAATTTGTTGATATTCAATAAGATTTTTTTCTCACAATTCTACACTCCTATATCAGATAAATAAAATATTTCTGGATTAAAAACGAGTGAAAATTGTCTAAAAATATACCTGATTGATTTTTGTATCTGACAGAGGAAAAACTTCAATGAAATCCTGAAATGTGAAATTCACCCCCTTAAAATTCGTTTTTCAATATAATTTCATTGAATGCTGGACAAAAGGTTTTTTAGATTTATATTTGTCAGAAGTACTCATACAATTTAAAAAAATTGAACAACAAAGAAGGTAAACAGTTTGTATTCATTTCCCTGGTTTTCATTCTTTTATTTCTTTCTTGCAATAAGAAAGAAACCGGATTACCTCAATTTCATTTGCAAGTTGCTACCGACAGCCTTAATTTTGGTGGTTACATTCCAGGGGAAATTGCTTATTACGATAGAACAGGCAGGATTCAATTCGATGATGAAACTGCGAAAATAAAATACAGAGGAAATGCAAGCAGGCTTTATGAAAAGAAGTGTTTCTCGATAAAATTCAGTGAGGATAAATGTTTTGATGGCTTCCCGTGCCATGATACCTGGAAACTGAATGCAGAATATATTGACAAAACGTTTATGAGAAACAAACTTAGTTACGACCTTTTCAGACAATTTTCCCCATATAACTATGCTCCCCATATAATTTATGCGATTGTATATTTAAATGATGACTATAGGGGAATTTACGCGCTTACCGAAAGAATAGATAAAGACCGTCTCACCCTGATTAAGAAAGATACGAATGCCGTATTGTTCAAGGACACTCCTGTTTTTTATCCTCCCGAAGAACATGACGAACGTTATATAAACTATGTGAAATTTTACAAATGGGACCCTCGTTTTAATTGTTTTCCGCCAGATGAATTTAAGGAGTTGCTGGCCACCGCATATTTTAACCAGAAGTATCCGGATATATATAAAATGGACAAAAGACAGGAAATCTATTATATCTCGGATTTTATATTTAACTCCAGTGATGAGGATTTTACAAATGAATCCATTTTTTGCAAATATTTCATTATTGAAAATGTCATGGACTGGCACCTGTTAATTCTGGTTACAAACAGCCAGGATGGATTATACAAAAACTACTATCTCTATAGAAAAGGGACAGGTGAACCATTCATGTTTACACCCTGGGATTATGACCACAGTTTTGGCCGGGATGGAGATGGCGAACCCAACCCGGACCGCATTGTCAATGAACGGAGGATAAGGCTTTTTGACAGGCTGTTGGAAACGGATGCATTCAACTACAAAAGAAGGCTTTACGACCGGTTTATGGCATTAAAAGAAAAAAACATTCTTACAACATCTCATTTGTATGAAATGATCGATGAAAATGCAGAAATACTAAAACCCTATATTGGGGAAAATGAAGCAAAGTGGCCTCCCGACAGCAACCACTACTTTATCGGCTGTACCTTCGAAAGCGAAGTAAATCTTATGAAAGACTGGATTGAAAAACGTATGGTGGATGTGGAGGAGTATTTAAAGAACCTGTCCACTAATTGCACTAATTAGCACTAAGAATAAAAATTATACTCCAAGGTGGGGACTTATACATTCAAGGCCATCTTCACCTTAGAAGGCGAATGTGCGCCGCAGGATTCTTCGGGTTTGGCGTAAAAGCCAAATTGTTC
>JAFGOZ010000719.1 GCA_016926235.1 Bacteroidales bacterium
GTCATCTTTCAGAAAATATAAAAATTTTTAAATTTTTATATGGTAATTACCTAAAAATCATACAGTTTTAAAATAATAAACTGGATGATTTTTTAGGTGGTCGCGGCACTTCGTGCCGGAAGCGGTATCCCGAAAAAGCATTTTAGAGTGGAATGCTTTTTTTATGTTTTTTCGGGATGTTTTTTTTATAAAATTTAATAGCTACAATGTAGCTATTAAATAAAAAAATAAAAGTATAAAATTTTGATTGTAACATATTTGTTGCTATATTTGAATATAAAATTATTCTAATTAAAATTTAAAGCTGGCGGCAACAGTTTAAATACGGCAATATAAAGATGAAAACTTTTATACAACAATCAATCGTAAGCAATTCTCAAAGGTTCTTAAACAATATATATAAAGAACTTCCAGAAGGCGTTAAATCTTTTTCTATCACTTCATTTAAAATGCAACGGGCTTCAGGTTATGGAAGTTATAATTATATTATGGATGTTGTCATAAATGGGAAAAATGTAACATTTAAGAGATTCTCTCACGATAGCATTGATTTTGATTATTACACAGATCTTGAGTATATGTCTCATAACTTTAATAATTGGGTAAAAAGTAAAGTTCTTTCTATGCTTTCAACAGACTTTATTTATAACGAAATTTTTGAAATATCAAACACAAATGAATAATAACGAAACAAAACCTAACGAGCAGCATTGGAAGCTGCTCGTTTTGATTTTAAAAAACATTGCTGAAAAAAAAGGCATTTCTCACGAAATGATTGCAGAGCAAATAGGATTGAAGCGTCCAAGTATAAGCAGAATGCTTTCTTTGAAATATTGCCCGTCAATAGCTAATTTCTTAGCTATTGCAAATGCAATAGAAGTTAATTTCTTCTTAGAAGATAAAGAGGGAAAAACCGATTTAAATCAAATATTTGAACAAGCAATGTCGCAACTTGGACGTAGGCCTAATTCTTTACCTAAAAATTAAAAACTAATGACAAAATATAAACCATCATTCCCTGACATAAGCTTTTCTGAACTACAAAAAATTCAAGAACGACTTGATGAAGTAAAAGATATATCTCATCACTTACTTAAATCACAAACAGAACAGATTAAAGAACAGCAAGCTGATAAAATTGAATTATGTAAAAAGATAGAAATAAAGGCACATTTAGAGTCAAAAGGTTATACATTTTCAAATGATGATGAATTTAAGACATTCGCAAAGCTGCGTATGTCTTATCAGATACAAGAAGATACGGAAGTATATTATTTAGATGACAAGCTATTAATTAAATTTAAGACCAGATTAATTAATACCTCTAGTTATTTTTTTAATGTAGAAGTTATATCTAAAAAATTTTAATTAAACCGCAAAATATGAAATTACTATGATATATATTGTATAATTACAAAGCTTATAAATATTGGAAACAAAGAAAAAAAAACAAAAAAATACTTGACTTAGATAGAGGTTCTGGATATTACATCGCTTCTAATTGTTTGAAAATTGGGATGACATGTAATCAAGTAATGGAATCTGGACAAATTGGAATTTTTGAATTATTTGATTTCAAAACTTATTATGATCCTTCTGATATGATTAAGTTCACATATTGGACATTTGTAGGATATCAAGATGTTAAGCCTATACGCGAATGTTCATTTGAAGAATTCTTAAATTTGTACGCTTCAAAAAAATAGATTTTAAAATTCTTGTCCTTTATTTCCCCCTCCTCAAACAATACATTTGAATCAACTAAAAATTCAAATGTATTATGTCAATAAAACGATCTTTAGTATTACATTCATACAACATAAAAGAAGATAGCTCTCACAATAGAGTTATCTTCTCTATAAAATTTATCACAAAAAAAGGGGAACTTATTTTTCTTCCAAAGGCGGTTGCCTCTGGATTAGGGAAAATGAACCTCAAAGAAAACCGATACCGAGGAGTACAGCCTGTTAACGCTGACGGCTCACCTTCAGGACATCCTTATCCGGTTAATATTGACTTGATTACTGAATTCAACGGTCAGGAGGTTACTCTATGAAAATATTGAGTAACAATAGCGGAACGCCACTTTTAGGAGTGGGTGCTGGCATCATGTTTCAAACCACAGGTGCACCGATTAATGCTTCAACTAAAGAGATTAAAATAACTCAACCTACTGATGATTCATCAGATAAACCCGACGAATTATCAGTTAATAATTTCAAAGTTGCATCTTGGGGAGCTGAGAATGATTTTCCGCAAAAAGCAAATGCAATTATACGCTCAATCGGTGTTCTTGCCGGAGGGTTGCGTTTTTTAGAACGCTTAACGATTGGTCAGGGAATATTCCCGGTTAAGGTTACAGGCTACGACGAAAAAGGAAACGAAAAGCTTGAAATCGTTACAGATCCTGAACTAAATCAATTTGTGAAATCAAGAATGGTTCGCAAGTATATTGAACATGCTACGCGTGACTACTTCAAGTTTGGTACTTCATTCCCTCAGTTAATACCCTCAGCCGATGGCCGCAAGTTGGTTGGTATTAACACTATCAACGCATTGCGCTGCCGTCTTACGGCTGCAAATGACATTGGAGATGTTTCTCATTGCATCGTATCAAGCAAATGGCCTGATACGATTAGTGATACTAAAGATTATTCAAAACTTACACTCTTAAACGATTATGATCCTCTTACTGATCTTAATAATTACAAACTATTAGGAAAAACGAAGAATCAAAGCTTCATCCAGCAAATTAAAGACGGCTGGAGTAATAACGATTATTACTCAGAACCAATTTGGTTTGCAGCATGGGCTGCCGGATGGACTGACATTGCAAAGGATGTTCCTACATTCCTGAAGCAAGCCTATAAAAATCAGGTAACAATGAAATGGCATATTCAAATACCTTATGCCTACTGGGATAAAAAATTCCCGATTGATGATTTTCAAAACAAAACAGAACGAGATAAAAAAATTGTTGAGTTCATGTCTGAAATTGAAAAAAACCTTTGCGGAACTGAAAACGCTCACAAGGCTCTTTTCACTATGTTTGAAATTGGCCCTACTGGAAAAGCAGAGGAACAATGGCTTATCACAAATCTAAACGAAAAATCCATTGATGCCGACAAGCTACTTACTTCTGCAGCTGCAAATAGCGAGATACTTTTCTCGTTGCTGGTAAACCCTAATGTTATGGGTGCAGGCATGCCGGGAGGTACTTATGCAGGAAATCAAGGCGGTTCAAATATCAGAGAAGCATTTCTTGTAAATATTGCTAACGCTTGGCTTGACCGTCAAAATATATTAGATCCACTTGAAACATTTATAAGATTCAACGGAGTAGATCCTTCAATTGAATTAAGATTCAGAAATACAATATTAACCACGCTCGACACAGGTGCCGGCACAAAAAAAGTTGTATCATGATATTTACAGAAGCGAAAAATGAAAACAACGAAGAACTTCAACAATATATACCTGTTGCTGCTGCATTCGACTTTAATAAAATAAAAACTTACATCTTACAATGCGAGGAGGAATATCTATTGCCTTTGCTCGACGAAGAAATGTATCAAATCCTAAATGCTTATTATCAAGACAATACTGGCTTAGATGAAACCGAATTGAAATTCATTCGGTTATGCCAGCAGGCGGTAATAAACCTAGCAATGTGGAAAGGCTTTGATGTCATCAGTGCGCAAATCACAGCATCCGGATTTCATCAACAAGAATCGGCAGAGCAAAAAGCTCTGTATAAATACAAAGAGGATGGTATGCGCAATACTTTTAAAATCACAGGGTTCAACAGTCTTGATTTCATACTGATGCATCTTGAAAAGAACATTGCTACATTTCCGGAATACGTCAATTCTCAAACATACTCAATTAATAAAGCTGCTGTATTTCCTGATACAGCAAGCTTTGATAAGTGTTATTATATAGGAAAATCTCGCTTAACATTCCTTCGCCTTCAGCAGCACATCACTACTGTTGAGCAATTAATATTAAGCGACGAAATGCAAGGTCAATTAGAGTTAATGAAGCAATCTCTAGCAAGTGTATCACCCGATGCAAAATATGTAGGATTACGTGCAATTGTTCAGCCTTGTCTTGCAAATCTTGCAGTATCTCACTTATTGCAGGAAAGTCCTGGAATGCTAACAGATAAAGGTTACTATTTTGAAGCATACGAAGCTACAATGACATCAGGTAACACTGCTGCGCCTGTTGCTTCAGAACAGCAATCAACTATAGCTGCTATAGCTCACGCCGACGGAATGAAATATCTGCAAAAAATTAAAAAATATCTTAAAGATAATTTCGCACTCGACATTAGTACAAGCAATGCTATTAACAGAGACAACACGGATAAACTTACTTTTTTCGCTTAAAAAATATTATCTAACATCTAATATATAAAACAATGAACGCAATAGACAGAAATTATTTCCCGGTAAAATACACCAGCTTCGCAGTTGTATCTAGTGTACAATCTGCCATTAATGCAGCATGGACACACACCACAATTGAATTTTACAACACGAAGAAAAAAGTAGTATTCATTCATCACGAAGTTCGTGACGAAAACGACATCATTCAACGATTTATACTTGAAGATAAAACAGCTGCAAATACAGATCCTTCTATTCCTTTCGTTGAAATCGCCGATTTATAATCATAATCTAACATCTAAAATGAATATTACTCTTATATACCGCAACCGTTTTAAACTAAAAAGAAGATTTTCAATAGAAATACCTGAAAATTGGAATACGCTTTCTGAAAGTCAGTTGCTAGCTGTTAGTTCACTATTAATTGGACAAACAACCGACATTGACTTTATTTGCAACTTTTTCGGTTTAAAAAAGAATATAGCATCACAACTCACAACATTTGAAATATATAATCTAGTAAAAGCCGTTAAGCATCTATTTCAGCGCACACCTACAGACCATTTTATTATAACATCTGAAATAATGCCTTTTCGAAATTTAAAAGGAATGAAATTCGGTCAATTCATATATGCCGAAACATTCTTTGACATGTTCAGCAAAGGAGACAAATCAGCATTAGCAAAGCTGTGTGCTTGCTTGTGCTACACAGCTATTTTCAACGAAGAAAACATTGAAAATTTAACCACCGCAGCTGCAAAAATAGACATCGTGAAGCAAAATGCAATATATCTCAACTACGCTGCAATACGCGAACACCTAACAGATCTATACCCCTACCTCTTTTCCAAAAAATCCGTACAGCCGAACGGCCGTTCGGCTCCCGAAAAAGGAAATGGAAAAGGAAATGAAAAACTGAAAATCGGAAAAAGCTCAAGCACCTGGATCACTATTTACAAACAAATAATAGAAGATAATCCTCTGCAACAGGAGGATTACAAAAACGCTCCGGTGGGGAATATTCTATTTTGGCTTAACGCTAAACTTGAACGAAATTTAAAACGTCGCTAATATGAATCACGAACAATATTTTCAACAACTTGCCGAATCAAATGTTGATATAAAAGATTATCTGAAAGGTGATGAATCTGAATTTTTTGAAAGTCTATCAAATATCAAATCACCGGCATTCATGCTACACACTTCCAATTTTTCACTCCAAGACAATGGAGCTGATCAATGCTTTAAGAATAAAATATGTGGGTTCACAATTATAAAACTCGCAAAGGACAAAACTAATTTCGCTTTATTGGAGCAAATTTTCCAAGAATGCGAAGCCATTGGCGACGAATTTATTAATAAGATAAAATCAGACAAGCGCAATCTAAATCACAAATTCCTACGCTCATTCAACCTAAGCTCTGTAACAGGAGAAAAAATAATGAATAGCACAGGTTATTGCGGTGTACAATACACATTTCAGATCGGAGCAACTCACTCAACGGAAGTAAATCCTGCTAAATGGATTAATCCATA
>JAFGOZ010000720.1 GCA_016926235.1 Bacteroidales bacterium
AAGGATTGAATAATGCCAGCAGGTAACAATGTATAAAAATAATAGCCGAGATATCAGTAGATTCAAGGGTTTTAGCTCGCTTCAATTTTCTTGCAACTTAACAGGAAAGTGCCACACAATCGGCTACTATTCTTATACTGAACGTTGGCAACCATAAAAAAAAGGCACCATGAAAATAAAAAAAACACTTATTTTGGTATTTATAATCCTTCTATTACCAAATTGTAATAAATCTGAACAAGCAGTAATAAAGGAGTTCGAAAATGTTATGGGTGAAACTGAAACACAATACCTCAATGAAATAGTTGAGGATTTTGAATTATATCTTGAAGCAAATTACGGTGATAAGGATATTGAATCAAAATATACATTTTTCTTAAATGATTTATCTAAAAATGAGCTTAATGAAAATTGGCAATTTGATTCTTTAAAGTTTTTGAAATATAAAAACAGCAATCTTTTTGCAAAATATGATACCGTTTACGCGGATACTGCATGGTATAGTGCTAATATGATTAACTATATGTGGGAAAACGATGATTTAATTCAAGCAGAAATAATTATAAGCAAGAGGGATAGACCATTAAATATTGATTCTTTAATACAAGATATAAAATCAACTCCATTCCTTAGACAAGTCAGTGAATGTGGATTTTATGCTGCAATTGATTCGGTTTCTGCTTGTGATTCACTAGTCAATATTATAAATGAATTTAAGCATATGGGAGGTAATGATCTAAGATTTAGGATAGCAAATAAAATATTTCAGTTTAATCCTGATTATTCAGATTATTTTGTTAAAAGAATAGTAGCGATAGAAACAGCAGATTTTGAATAAATTACGGTTGCCAACAGGCCAATAAAATCAAGCCGTTCAAGCGTTTAATAACGAAGTGTATCTCGACTCCGCTTCTCGGTGACCGACATGAAAGCGACATTGCGTAAAATAAAAAAAGCAGTACATTATTGATATGAAATAATGACCTTTGATGAATTATACATAACCTGCATTCTATTCAGTCAATCTTCCTGTATACCCTCACATAATCAATCTTATATGTAATTGGGAGGATTGAGTATTCTGGATTACCACCATTTGCTCCTATAGCCAGATTTAATAAAAGGTAATGTGGTTGCCTGAAAGGATTACTTCCTTCAGGATTCAATGTTTCAGTCAATAGCGTGGTGTTGAGCAGCTCTCCGTCCAGAAAAAGAGAGATAGCGCCTGTATCCCATTCCATGGCCCAGATATGGTATTTTCTATGCCATTCAGCATCCTTTGATGTAAAATGTGAAAAAGGTATTTTTTCACTGTCCCATTTTGCAGTCCGGCGCATTTCAGTTCCCCAGGCAACATTGGCCAGAATATGTGGGATATCGTTTATCCTGTAAAATTCCATAATATCAGCTTCACCACATATTGGCCATTCTCCATTCACTCCTAATGTCCAGATAGCAGGCCATGAACCCAATGAAGTATCAATCATTGCCTTTACTTCAATACGGCCATATTGCCATTGATGCAGGCTTCTTGTTGTAAGGCTTGATGATGTATATTCAGCAAATGCACGGTTTTTTCTCCAGTCTCTGCTATCCGGTTTATAATCCGGATTTTTTATCTTTTCTCTGCGACCTTCGATAATCAGAATGCCCCCTTTACAAAAAGCATTATCTTTTTGATACCATTGTAGTTCATGGTTTCTCACGAAGCCGGTCTCATATTCCCAATTTGTTGAATCAGGTTTACCATCCATGTCAAATTCATCATGCCATACTAACTGATATCCGGGGATATCAGCAGGAATACCTGGTAATGGTTTATGAGGATCAACATCTTGTGAATATAAAATTGTGGTTATAAAAAGAAAACACATGAGGGTAGTGAATTGGAGCATTTTCTTACAATGTATAATGTGTATATATTTTTGCATTAATACTATAAAATTTTATAATCTTAAAATTAAATAATCTTCACTTATGTGCTAATATAATTTATTTGATGTTAGATTATTTATTGTAAAAATGTCTTATTTCTCAGCCTATGTTTTATTTTTTGATTAAAATAATTAAGGAATAATATTTTCACTTATTCAGCGAATATTGTAGATTTACAGCGAATTGATTAAGAAGAATAGTACTAAGAATAAAGCAGCGAATGAAAGATATATGCTTTTGAAGAAAAACTCAAAAATTAAATATTCAAAAAAATTATTCAATCTGCACTTATACTTCCGGATAGCAGGATTGATCCTGCTATTTCTGTCCGTTAGTTCCCGGGCAGCAACAGGTACCTGGACCAGTGTGGTTACTGGAGGGGATATCGAGTATACAACAACGGAATCTGCTGCGCCTATAAGGGATTATAATGGCAAATATCTGACGGTTGTCTATCTTGAAAATCTGGGTTTTAGTAAAGTTGGGAGGAACAGTAATGCCGCAGATGTAGCCTGGTTACTTTCCCAGGGTTACAGGGTAATCGAACTTGATTATGCCAACAATGTGAATGCTGTTTCCCCTTTAATTAACCAGGACATTATTGCGATAAATGATGCTATTGCAGCCGGATCGTTTTGTGGATACAGCAACTGTTCACTTTACAGATCATATGTTTTGTTTGAAGGGTACCGTATCCTGCTCGATGTGCCTTACTTTAAAGATGATCCGACAATCTATAATTATCCTGAGCAGTATATTGTAGGAGATACGCTTCACATGGATATAATCTATCCGGCAAATGCCTCTGCACCTGTACCTGTTGTTTTGTCTTTTTCCTATAGCAACAGTTATGCAATCAATGATGGAACCAGAGATCAAAGGATGAATCTGGGATTTACGTTAGCAGGATTTAACGATTCATTTCTGGAAGGATTACCTGCCAATGGTATTGCATGGGCCATAGCCGACCACCCGAAATACTGTCCCTGGGGGAGTGGTAAGCCTGAAGGAGGGGCAAACGATACGTATAAATCCTATGAAACGAATCCTGATGCTGCTCAGAAGGTGAAATCTGCAATTCGTACTCTACGTGTAATCGGTTCAGGTCTTGGCCTTTCTGACAGTATAGGTATCTTTGGATTTTCGCGGGGGTCAGATGCCGGATCCATGGCTGTCGGCGATCGGGCTGACTCAATTCTGGAAAATACAGGTTTTAATATCGGCATTTCTGATGATATTCAGGCAGCTGCACTCGGCCCGGGTGTTTTTGATTTTACCCAGATTTATAATGTTTCCGGAGATGGCGATATAAACCTTGAAACAAGATGCCCATGGGCATGGGGTGCTTTAGCCGAAAACTATGATTTTTGGCAATCCATGGGGTCTGCTTATCTCGCTCAATCTTCTGCTACAGCACCTGTCTTATTTTTTTACAATACTAACGACCAGGGTTATTACAGGGATCAGATCGCGCATTTCAAGGCAAGGTTGGATTCTTTGGGTGTTCCCACTTCTACTTTGGTCAACTATGGTAGTGGCCATTCTGTACCACAAACCGATACTTCGCTATATAAACTATACAACTTCTTTTATCCATACCTTGCTCCACCTGCACTTATTAACGGAAATGACGACATGGTACAGATATGTTTTGTCACTATTGATTTGGAATCAGGAAAGAATTTAGTGATATGGGAACATAAAAGCGGGTATAACATTAAAACGTACAGGATTTACCGTAAATCGAATGAGGAGAATGAATATCTGCTGCTGGGTTCCATCCCGTACAATGATACTTCACTATTTGTTGACAGTACATCATTACCCGAACAATTTCGATATAAATATAAAATATCGATAGTTGATTCATTCAACCACGAATCAGCAATGGGCAGATACCATAAACCCATTTTACTTCAATTCATTGGGAATAATGACGGAATAAACCTGAGCTGGAAAAAATATGAGGTAGAAAGCAGTTCGATGGACTTTGCCAGTTATATAATTTACAGGGGAAGCGACTCAACAAATTTGCAAGCGATAGATACAGTAGAAGCGGACCTAAATGAATATTTTGACACTGACTCAATTGCTGCAAAACCAATTGCATTTTACCGTATTGCAGGACTAAAAGCGGAAGCTTGTGCATCCACAGGTTTGAATAATGTTATAGTCGGATCTTATGTCGAGTGTTTTTCTAATTTGGTTGATAATATCCATCCTTCAACCGGTGATATAGAGATCAAGGTAAATACACGTAACATCCCACTTTCGTTATCACCCAATCCGGTTAGCGATGAAATGAATATTTTATTTAGCCTTGCTAAAGCTGGTAAAGTAGAAATTGAAGTGTATAATTTATCTGGAATTATGCTGTACAAAACAGAAAAACTATGTTGCCAGGCAGGACCGCAAAGTGAAACAATAAACATTGATGAATTAAACCTCCCGCAAGGTATTTACTTTATGAAACTGTCTAGTGATAGCATGCAGGGTTTCAGGGAATTTGTGAAAAATTAAAGTTATTTTTTTTGATATCTTAGCTTCTTATCCAAAATTCAAACCATGAAAAAAACGGCTTTTCTATTTTATTCGATCTTATGCATTGTGCTTTTTTCTTGCAGTCATAGTAAATCATCTGTTGAGCTGCAGAAAGTGTTTGTTTCTGCGCCTTTTGATATGCCTGCTATCAGGATTCCTGATTTTAGTAGTTGCCCAAAGATGTCCATTACAGAATCTGGTGCTGTGTCTGGCGATAAAGATAAAACGACAGCAGCTATTAATAAAGCAGTTGATAAAGCAAATCAGGAAGGTGGAGGTATAGTTGTAATTCCGGAAGGAGAATGGGTAACAGGAAAAATTCATTTAAAAAGCAATGTTAATCTTCATTTGGATAAAGGAGCAGTACTTGTTTTCTCGGGGGAGCCAACTGACTATTTACCTGCAGTGTTTACAACCTGGGAAGGGATGGAGTGTTACAATTATTCTCCGTTAATATATGCTTTTAAATGTAAAAATGTAGCTATCACTGGACAGGGAGAAATAAAAGCTGAGATGGATATTTGGAAAATATGGTTTGCACGTCCTCAAGCACATATGAACAGTCTTAAACATTTATATACTTTAGCATCTGAAAATAACCCTGTAGTGGAGAGGAATATGGTTAATGATACTTCCAACTTGCGTCCTCAGTTTATACAATTTAACCGATGCGAGAATGTATTATTGGAAGGGATCACTATAACCAATAGTCCATTTTGGGTCATCCATCCTTATTTATCAAAAGATGTTGTTGTAAGAAATGTAAAAGTTATGGCACACGGGCACAATAATGACGGTGTTGACCCGGAAATGTGTCAGAATATGTTAATTGAGAATTGCATTTTTGACCAGGGAGACGATGCCATAGCTGTAAAATCTGGCCGGAACCAGGATGCATGGCGACTGAATACCCCGACAAGAAACCTGGTGATAAAAAATTGTACGGTTAAAAATGGGCATCAGCTATTGGCTATAGGAAGCGAATTATCCGGAGGTATTGAAAATGTATTCATGGATAGTTGTGAGGTTGTTGACTGTGCAAAATTGAACCACCTGGTTTATATTAAAACCAATGAACGTCGGGGTGGTTATGTTAAAAAAATTTATGTGAACCATATCAAAGCGGGTAAAATTGACCAAGGAATTCTGGGAATTGAAACCGACGTGCTTTATCAATGGCGTGATTTAGTCCCGACCTACGAAAAAAGATATACACCCATTAAAGATATTTATCTTGAAAATATTGAAGCAACGAATGTCATGTTTATCTCAAAAATATCAGGTCAGAAAGAATTACCTGTTGAAAATATAAACCTGAAAAATGTATCTGCCGATACAATACAGGATGTAAAATATATAAATGAGAATGTTCTGAATTTTAAGGATGAGGATTGATAAAATATTCATCCAAATAGTATGTGAAGAAGAAGAAGAAATCCCGAATAATCGGGAATCATTATTATGTATTCTACAACCAGAAATCTTTGTTATTTAATAATTTGTACAATTTCATTTGATCCGATCAATCTATAATTATTAATGTTAAGTTTATTTCAACTTCTGTTTTGTATTTTAAAAATATATTGTACATTCGTGCCATTAAAATAAATATCGTGTTACGATATTTATTTTTTGATTTAATAGTAGCACGAAATTATATTAAGTATCACAATAGATGCCGAAGCTATTTATACATCTGTTAATCCTGTTATTTAGTTCACTGATTTTTGTTCAGACTGTTTTAGCACAAAAAGAAACAGAATGCCGCCTGTCAGGGATCATTAAGAATGATTCAGGAGAACCTGTATCAAGTGCTTCATTACAAGTTAAAGGTACTTCTCAGGCTGCTATTTCAACAGATGATGGGTTTTTTACAATAACAGGCATTTCTCCCGGCAAGTATAAAATTATAGTCAGCCATGTTAGCTATGCAACATATACTGTCGATATATCCATTTCGGAGGGAGACAATACTTTAAAAGGTGATATTATATTGCATCCTCTTTCCCATGAGTTGGAGGATGTAGTTATTACTGCCACAAGGACAAAAAAGAATATTTCAGATGTCGCGGTTCCTATAACAGTTATTGACAGAGAGGAGATTGATAATATGGCGTCTCCAAGGCTTGATGAGATACTTGCCGAACAAACCGGCATAACAATTACATCAGAGGAAGGTGTTCAGGTACAGGGCTTTGATCATAAATACACTCTTATAATGATCAATGGAGACCCGATAATCGGTAAACTGAAAGGGGATGATTATCTTAACAGGATTACCGTAAATAATATTAAACAAATTGAAATCATCAAAGGACCTACTTCATCTTTATATGGAAATGAAGCCATTGCAGGCGTGATAAACATTATTACTGAAGATCCCCAGGAAGGATTTGATGCTTCATTAAAAGCTATGGCAAGGTCGCATAATACCTATGACCTGAATGGCGATATGAATATAAAGTATAAAAAAGCAGGTATAAATTTTAATGTTAACAACTATAGCTCTGACGGATATGACCTGGATCCAGAAAATAACCTGCAAACTGTTCCTTCATTTTTAAGCACAACCCTTGATGGAACAGTATATTATCAGCTTAATGATAAAATACGAATGAGCGTTAATGGCAAATATTTTAAAAACCATCAGGATAATGAGGATATGGTCACGATAGATACGAATGATTATGTTATTACTGCCGACCGGGATGAGCAGGAATGGAATGGTGTATTTAAATTTGATTGCCAGTTTAATTCCAGGGCAAATCTTGAGTTCAAAAACTATATTTCTGGATATAGCAGGGAAACCGACTACACATATGCCGAAGGCGATTCTTTGCAGGATCATACTTTTACTGACCAGTTATATAACAAAACGGAAGCGCAATTCAATTATAGAATCAATGAAAATAATGAAATAGTATCAGGTGCAGGTTTTATTGCAGAAAGTATTGAGTCTTCCAGTTACAGTGACCAGTATAATTTTAATGCCAAATACCTGTATGGTCAGCATGAATGGACACCTTTCAATAACAAACTGAATATTACCACAGGTGTTAGATATGATATGCCCAGCGAATATGCTCGCAAGGCCAGTCCTAAATTGAGTGTCAGCTATAAACTGGCAAAATGGATTACTATAAACGGATTTACCGGTACAGGTTTCAGCGCTCCGGAATTCAAACATTTATTCATCGATTATATCAACCCAACAAGTGGTTTTCGTATTATGGGTGCCAGTATTATGAAAGAAAGCATAGAGGCTTTGGAAAATGCCGGGATGATCGATGAGTTGTATTATGATTATACAACCTGGAAAACACTGAAACCGGAAAGTTCTATATCGTTCAATCTGGGTTTTTCTTTAACTCCTGCCAAATATGTAACGTTTAAAGCCAATGCTTTCCGTAACGATCTGAAAGATATGATTGGCACAACTATTATCGGAACAAGTAATGGGAGCAATATTTATGTTTATGAAAACATTGAAAGTGTTTTTACACAGGGTATTGAAAGTGACCTGAATGTAAGTTTTTTCGATGATCAACTCAACCTGTCGGCAGGCTATCAATACCTTGAAGCAAAAGACAAGCAGGTAATTGAAGATATCAAAGACGGTAAAGTATTTACTACAGAACCTGAAACAAGAAGGTTGGACCTGAACGGATACGGAGGATTATTTAATCGTTCCAGACATTCGGGTACTTTTAAAGTATTCTATAATAACAACAAGTATAAGTTTAATGCAAATGTAAGGGTTGTGTATAAAGGCAGGTACGGTGAGGGGGATAGTAATGGCAACGGCATATTGGATATTGATAGCGAATATACCCCCGGTTATTATATTTGGTATGCTGGAATATCTAAAAGATTAATGGACAGCTTTGTTATTAAAACGGGGGTAGATAATATTTTTAACTATACAAATTTAAACAGGACACGAATCCCGGGGAGAATATTGTATTTTGGGATTGTGTATGAATTTAACAACCATAAATAAAAAAAACATGAAGACAAAAAACGTATTTAGAATTATTTTTTCATTGGCGCTGTTATCAGTTATAATAATAAGTTGTTCAAAAGATGATGATAATGATGATTCCGGAGAGACAACATTAGAAGTGAAGACTGCAGTGAATATCGTCGGCGACACGGCAAAGACGGGCATACATACCTTATACAGCATGAGGGAAAGCAAGGTGATCGCAATTACAGATTCAGCCACAGACAAATGGGATATTGGCTTTACAAGTTCTGCCAGTGTCATTTTTAATAATGGTACATATTATAGTAGTACTGGCCAGGGAGGTGCAGTTTTATTAGTAGGTCTGTTTGACGAACTTGAAACAGCTCCTGATGACGGGTATACTTCTGAATTGCCTGGTAGTAAAGATGATCCTACATGGTATACTTTTAATATTAACGGAGAGCACATAGTAAGAATGATTCCTGGTCGTGTAATTGCATTTAAAACAGCCGACGGTAAATACGGTAAAATGGAAATGATCAGCTATTATTTAGACAATCCTGAATTAACTGATGATACAAAAGGTGACGACGTTGAACCAAGGTACTTTACATTTAAATATGCTATTCAGCCTGACGGATCAAAGAATTTGAAATAATTTCACTTAAAAATATTGGGTTAATAACTAGTAATAAATATGATTCTATTTATTATCATATTTGTTTCATTTGCTTTTTTGAGTACAATACTCAAATTCTCTCTTATTGAAAATCGACCATTACAAATAGCCGGAATAGTATTAGTTTCCGGCTATTGTTTGGTCGTTTATCCTTTATGTATTAAGCAAAATAATCAACATGTCTTCGAAATCCTGCAAAATAAAAATATTATACATGCCATTGCTGCATTGCAGATATTTGAATCGATATTAATGATCGCTATTTCTTTACAATACATAAAGGGTCATTTTAGTAAATCAATCAAACCATTCATTGCGCTATTATCGGTAATTCCTTCTTTCGTATTTCTGGGAGGATTATATTTATTTCAATTGTTTCTGTTTCAGAAAATCACAGGAATGTCATTTGTTACTATTGCTGTTTTATATGCTTTTATTACAGGTTTAATAGTGCTGTTTTTTATGTTTGTAACAAAAGTTATTATCAAACAATGGGAAGTGAGGGTAGAACTAAAAATACTCATACATTTTATGCAAATCCTGCTTGCTATGTTTTTACCTTTAATTGTAAATGAAGTTAAGGTCCCGTTTTCAAACCTGGTTACCGATACCAGTTCTATTCTCATAATACTGTCCATCATCCTGGTTTTCGGATTGCTGGGTATTCTGGAATATAAATATTTACGTAAAAGAAAAAGATTATGACACAACTAACTAATGTCCTGTATTGGATATCAACAGGCCTTTTAATACCTGTTATAGTGTTATTGTTGATAGCTTTTGTAAGATCTCTGATGATGCTCGGAGGCTTCGGGAGCATGTATATTTCACGGTTGAAGTTTAGTAACCAGTTTAGTGAAACTATTAAGAACCTTAAAAGCACTAAAGATATCTCTGTCTTAAACGCAGGGGATTTAAAGGGAAATCCTTTATTTACATCTTTTTTAAATGAACTGCTTACCTGTAAGGATAATAAGTTTTTTGCAGAAAAGGCGGTACAGGATTTTGAGGTTGCCTGTGAAAAGGACCTTGCTGCAGCAAAATCAATTACCCGGACCGGCCCAATGCTGGGTCTGATGGGGACTTTAATACCCATGGGGCCGGCGCTGGCAGCTTTGGCTTCGGGGGATATTACTTCTATGGCACAGAATATGCAACTGGCTTTTTCAACAACGGTTGTTGGCTTGTTGGCAGGGGCTCTGGGTTTTATTATCCAGTTGATAAAAAAAAGGTGGTATGTGTCGGATATGAATAACCTGGAGTTCATTTATAATTTATTATTTGACCATGCGTAGAGAAAGAAAATTCTTGAACAAACATGTAGAGGATGAAGATCCTCTGTCAGGGATGGCAAACCTTTTTGATGTAGCCATGGTATTTGCAGTTGCCTTGATGGTTGCTATTGTGAGCCATTACCGGATGAACGAGTTTTTCTCCAAAGATGATTTTACACTCATTAAAAATCCCGGAAAGGAAAATATGGAGATTGTTACAAAAAAGGACGATCAGATAATAAAATACAAAGGCACCCAGGGAAGTGGTGAAGGAAAAGGAAAACGGATAGGATCAGCCTATAAGCTGGAAACGGGTGAGATTATTTATGTGCCGGAGTAGATAACAATATGAAGAAAAGGGCAAAAAGAATCTGGAGTATTTCTGTTTTAATTCTTCTGCTTGCAGGAGGTTATATATTATTCCTTCTGCCTACCCGCATCGTTTTTGTAAATTTTAATGATTCAAATATCTACGATATTGTTCAGGCCAATAAAAACCCCTTTATTAAAATAAAATTTATTGATTTTGAAAATAGCTTTTCATCCATTGTACACTGCGATGCTATTTATTTTTCACGCGTAAGTGAGCTTACACAAAAACAAATTTCAAACCTGGAGAGAGCTTCAAACAAAGGGATCAAGATTAACATGATGTCCACCCAGGGTGATCACCTCGATTTTACAAATATTACTGATAAAGACAAAGAATATGTAAATACATGCCTTAATAATACCAGCGTTAAAAACTTTGAGTTACTGCTTGACTATACACGCCAGGAACTCGATGGTAAAAAACTATTCAGCAATGGAGTATTGGAACCGGAAGAATTTCCTGATGATGCGTTTTACAGGATAGGCACGGAAGATTATTTTACCAACACTGACGACTATTTTAATTATTGTAAGGAGAAAGGATTGTATAAAGATGGCCGGCCTGTCATTGCCATTGTCAATATTCATGTTACTCCACAAACATCACTGCGTACCTACCAGGATGAGCTTATTCTTAACCTTGAAAACCGGGGATATAATGTAGTTTCATTATCAGGAAGAAGGAAGAGGCTTGAAAACCTGAAAGCTGTTAATCCTGATATGGTTATATATTTTGCCCGTGGCCGCCTGGCTAGCGGGAAAAGTGACGAAACTATCGAATGGCTGAAGAAAAACAATATTTTGGTACTGGCCCCATTGCTGGCTATAAAACCTTATGATGAATGGTTAAACGATAAACAGGGTATGACAGGGAAGCTTGTTGGACAATATGTTGTGATACCTGAAATGGATGGAGCGACCACTCCGTATGTTATTGCAGCTAAGAAACAAATGGAAGAGCAAGACAAGAGTTATCTGTCATATCAACCCATAGAGGAGAGAATAGAACAGTTTTGTGAATACATTGATCATTGGATGAAATTGAGGGCAAAACGCAATGCTGAAAAGAAAGTATGTATTTACTACTATAAAGGCCCCGGGAAAAATGCTTTGGTGGCCGGAGGACTTGAAGTAGGGCCTTCCCTGCTGAATGTTTTACGGGAATTAAAAGCAGCAGGCTATACTACCGGTGATTTACCATCCAATACAGATCAACTCCTTGCAAGATTGCAGAAGGAAGGCCCTGTTCTGGGTGAATATGCTAAAGGAAGCTTTAAGAATTTTGTAGAACAGGGAAATCCTGAGCTTATACCTGTTGACGAATATAAAACATGGTGCAGGAAATGTCTTGATACGAATGCATTTCGGGATGTCGTTAAAATGTACGGAGAAGCTCCTGGTGATTACCTGTCAATTACGAAAAATGATACATCCTATTTGGTAATTCCACGGGTACGATTTGGGAATATTGCGTTATTGCCCGTTTTGCCTGCAGCTTTAAATGAAAATGAGTTTAAATACATACATGGAGTTAAACATGCCCCTCCTCATGCTTATATTGCATCATATCTTTGGGCACGTGAAAAATTTCAGGCTGACGCAATCGTTCATTTTGGCACACACGGAAGCCTGGAGTTTACTCCCGGGAAACAACTGGCACTTACCCATAAGGATTGGCCCGAAGCATTAACATTTCCATTACCTCACCTGTACGTGTATACCATTAACAATATCGGGGAAGCCATGTTGGCTAAAAGAAGGACCTATGCAACCATGTTATCGCATCTCACGGCATCATTTTCTGAAGCTGACATTGGAAACGCATTTACAAAGCTTAACTATGCCATAGACCAGTATGAAGATGCCGATAATGATGCGCTAAAAGCAATTCACACAAAAACTATACAGTATTATGTTGATTCTTTAGGCCTGGCAGAAGATCTGGAAATACCGGCCGAAGACATGAAAGAATGCAACCAGGAAACCATAGAACTGATCCATAATTATCTGCATCACCTTAATGATGAAAAAATTACTATTGGCCTTCATGTTTTGGGAGAAAGTTATACGGATAATGAAATTACTGAAACGGTGCGTATGATGTCTGTTGATGCTTTGAGTACCGCTATGGAACAGGTCGCTGTGTTGAATGGAGAGAACGGTTTTCCCCACAGTTATTTTAAAGATAAAGCGGACAGGATAATTCTGGACATAGTTAAGAAGAATATTGATCCGCGTAATTTTATTGCTTCTGAAGATATCCAGATCCTTGATTCGCTGCAAAAATGTGATACCCTTACAATGGAAGACCAGAGGAAATTACAGGCTTTACTGCAATACAAAGAAGCAGTAGAAGCTATCCCAATATACCATCAGGCATTAATTGAATCTTCGGGGGCTGAAATAAATGCCTTGCTTAATGGGTTAAAAGGGGGTTATATAGCGCCCTCGTCAGGAGGTGATCCGGTTTCGAATCCGGAAGCAGTTCCGACAGGCCGTAATTTATTTTCGCTCGATGCAGAAAATACACCTACGAAAGAAGCATGGGAAACCGGTAAAAAGCTGGGGGATATGTTACTTAAACAACACCTGGCGAAACATGGCAGTTATCCGAAAAAAATCGCTTATTCCTTGTGGGGCGGTGAGTTTATCCGTAATGAAGGGATTAATATAGCCCAGGTGCTTTATATGCTGGGAGTAAAACCAGTGTGGAATATGGTTGGCAGGGTATATGATGTGGAACTAATAACTTCGGAAGAGTTAAAAAGGCCACGGATTGATGTGGTGGTCCAGACTTCCGGACAGTTTCGTGATATAGCAGCTTCAAGAATATATCTTATAAATAAGGCAGTGGAAATAGCGGCCCATGCCGATGATCATGATGCCTATCCGAATTATGTACGTGAAGGCACATTTGATGCGGAAGAATTGCTAAAAGGAAAAGGCTTGTCTCCTGCTGACGCAAGATTATTTTCTACTGCCAGGGTTTTTGGCGGCCTGAACGGCAGTTATGGAACAGGGATTATGGGAATGGTGGAAAAAGGAGATGCCTGGGAAACACAGGATGAAATAGCCAGCCAGTACATCAATAACATGGATGCTGTTTATACGGCTGAGTATTGGGCTTATCACCAGGAGGGTATTTTTGAGACCATGTTACATAATACGGAGGTTGTTGTACATCCACGTTCATCAAATATTAACGGGCCTGTTTCACTCGACCATGTATATGAGTTTATGGGAGGTGTTTCTGCCGCTATACGAAAGGTTACAGGCAAATCTCCTGATGCCTATTTTAATGACAATCGCAATAAATATAACCCAAAAGTCCAGGGGCTGAGAGAAGCTATTCAAACCGAAGTACGGACAAACGCCTTCAATCCTAAATATATTGAGGAGCAAATGAAAGAAGGTGCTACGGCGGCAGAAAGTTTTTCAGAGATATTTCGTAATACCTATGCATGGAATGCCCTTAAACCAGATGTGGTGAATGAAAACACCTGGGAGAAGTATTACGATATTTATATCAGGGATACGTTAAACCTTGATATTATCAATTTTTTCAAGGATAAAAACCCATATGCTATGCAGGAGATGACCGCCGTTATGCTGGAGTCGGCGCGTAAAGGATTTTGGGATCCAAACCAGGCAACCCTTAAAGAATTAACAAAACTGCATGTGGAACTTATCCGTGATTACGAAGCAGGATGCAGTGGCTTTGTATGTGATAATGCGAAGCTTCATGATTTTATTGAAAAGAATATCAGCAATGAGTTAAAGGAAATATACATTAACGAGATAAACAGAATAATTGAAGAAGCACCAGGTGCTGAAAAGAACGGGATGATACTGGAAAAAGAGGTGATGAATGTAGATAAGGTAAAAGAAATAATAAGGGATAACCTTTCTGCTGTTATTACTTTGCTGATAACTATGTTGATATTTGTAGCAGGAATAGTGCTGGGAATAATTAAAAGAAGACGGGAATAAAATTATATTGAAATTATTTGTTATCCGGTTGTAGGTTTGTATCTGTAGGGAGATACAGATAAAACATAAGTTGACAATTATTAGTAATTTACTACTTTTAAATCCCGAAGGGATTTGATATAAATAGCCACCGGCGAAGCCGGTGGAAGATTAGAACAGACAAAAAATAACCCGGAACGGGTTAAATTTGAATATATATGGGCAGATACAACCTGCTACTGTCAATTAAAGAGTATCAACAAGAAAGTTTATCAAAGTAAAATAAATATAATTTCAAATGACTGATCTTGAAGAATTAAAAAAAGAAGTATTAACCTGTTCAAAATGCCCCTTGCACCAGACAAGAAATAATGCCGTATTTGGTAACGGAAACCCTCAGGCTGAGATAATGCTGATAGCTGAAGCACCCGGATTTTATGAAGATAAAAGCGGTGTAGTGTTTCAGGGGAAATCAGGTGAACTTTTGGATAAAATATTGGCTGCAAGTGGTTTTACCAGGAACGAGCATATTTATATTAGCAATATTGTGAAATGTCGTCCGCCTGATAACAGGGAACCAAAAGAAGATGAAAAAACAGCGTGTCTACCTTATTTACATATGCAAATAAAGCTAATTGATCCAAAAATTATTATTCTACTGGGGGCAACAGCATTAAAAGGACTGATTGATCCAAATGCCAGAATTACTCAAATAAGAGGTAAATGGATGGATTGGCAGGGCAGATTGGTAATGCCTACGTATCATCCTTCTGCATTATTGAGAAATCAGGACCTGAAACGCCCGGTTTGGGAAGATTTTAAGAATGTAGTGGCTAAATACTGTGAAATGATAAACCCCAAACATAATTCGGCTCATTGTTAAATAAATACCTGGATTAGTACAAGAAGCTTTATACTTAATCTATAATACTATTTTACTTCAATCAAAACCTTACCTCTGTTCATTGTTTTTCCAAATACCTCTGCTTCCAATCCATTATTTTTCAATATTTTCTCCACTTCATCTTTTCCGTCTTCTTCTACAGCAATTAACAAACCACCACTTGTTTGGGGATCGCATAATACATAGCGATAGGAGGGATCGGTCAGTTTTACTTGTTGCCCGTAGCTATCCCAGTTGTTTCGTGTACCCCCGGGCATGCTTTTCTGGGCAATATACTCATCCAGCATGGGTAGTTTGGGTATTTTATTATAATTAATTTGCGCAGAAACATTGCTTCCCTCGCACATTTCCGACAGGTGGCCTATTAAACCGAAGCCGGTAACATCTGTCATGGCTTTTACAGAATTGAGCCCAGCGAGCTCAAGACCCGCTTTGTTGAGAATGCACATATAATGAGGGGCAATATCCGAATGCTCGGGCTTTAAAATGCCTCTTTTTTGAGCAGTTGTAAGAATCCCTATTCCAAGTGGTTTCGTCAGATATAAGCTACATCCCGGAGTTGCAGTATTGTTTTGTTTTAACTTTTTAACTTCAATACTTCCGGTAACTGCCAGTCCGAATATTGGTTCGGGACTATCAATACTGTGACCACCTGCAATACTGATACCTGCTTCTTTACAAGCAGCACGACCTCCGTCAAGCACTTCCTGTGCTATTTCACAGGATAGTTTATCAATTGGCCATCCTAATATGGCGATAGCCATCATGGGTGTGCCTCCCATGGCATACACATCGCTAATGGCATTTGTGGCGGCTATCTTCCCGAAAGTAAACGGATCGTCTACTATGGGCATAAAAAAGTCGGTTGTGCTAATGATGGCCGTGCCATTTCCAAGGTCGTATACCGCTGCATCATCGCGGCTGTCGTTACCTACCAGCAGACGGGGATCATTAATAGCTGCCATATTGGTTTTAAGAATAGAAGTCAGCAATTTGGGAGATATCTTGCATCCGCATCCGGCTCCATGACTATATTGCGTCAATCGTACTTTATCCATTGTTATGTTGTTCAAAATAGTTAATTATTAATTGAGCATTCTTCTTATGATTGATTGTATTTGCCTTAATTGTAAATACTTTATCCTGATCCCGGTTTGAAAGTCCTTTCATGTAAGCTTTGTCATAGTAATGCAGCGAAATGATTGCTACCTCATAAAAATCATCATGATCAAGGTATTCCAGGGCTTTCTTTACATTGTCACCTCCAAGTCGTTTGGCAATACGCTGAATGGCTGCTGAAAGCTTGGCTTTATCACAATTCGCATATTCATCTACCAGGTGTCTGGACCTCTCTTCTTTAGGGATATCTAAAAAGTAAACCGGACTTTGGCGAATTTTCCGGAACATGGAAAGCGGGATGTTTACTGTCCCAATGTTCAGACTTTCGTCTTCCATCCATAACGGTTTGGTAAGATCAAGTTCTTTCCATTCCCAATACAGGTTGTTCTCAAATTGTTCCACCGTTGGCTGAGGCAATTGATTAATACTCCCAAAAGCAGAACCTTTATGGTGTGCTATACCTTCCAGATCAATAACCTGGCACCCCATTTCTCTTAGATATTTAAGAATATGTGTTTTGCCGCTTCCGGTATAACCACCCAATACATTTAGTTGAAAATCCTGGCCAAAAGCTTTTAATGCATGCCTTCTGAAAGCTTTATAACCATTTTTAATTACGTATACCTCCTTAAAACCATTGGAGGAAATGTGATTGGCAAATGATTGCGAGCGCATTCCTCCCCTCCAGCAATGAACAACCACTCTCCCTTCAGGGGCAACCTCTCGTGAATCGGTAATATAAGATTCCATCTTCGGTTCTGCATATTTATAGGCAAGGGCTATTGCTTCATCACGTGAGCGTTGTTTGTATATAGTACCGATATGGGCTCTTTCTTCATTAGAAAAAAGAGGAATATTATATGCCCCGGGAATATGTCCCTTCTCAAACTCAACGGGTGCACGTGCATCTATCAGGGGAAGCGCAAGATGCTGCTTCAAATACTCCTCTATGGTGATTTCGGTATACATGGGGCAAAGGTAGATAATTTATAAAGAAACAGGATTTAATTGAATATCTTTATATATCCGGTTTTTGTAAAATGGCAATATCCTGTTGTGAAGAGGGTCTGAAAGATTCTTTAATGCCAATTTCCATGGGTATTTTGGTTTTAAAGGTTTTTTAATACCTGCATATTTTTGTATATGGGTATTAAAATGTTTTTTACTGCCAATATCTTTCAGGTTATTGATATTAAAAAGTTTTCTAATGGCAATGAATTGTTGATTGTTGCTATGTAAAATTCATTCAGGGCAATTTCTTCGTGTACATTATTTCTAAAATGTTTTTTAGGGGTGTTTTCTTCCCGAAGATTGGCATTTTATGGTTTGGTATCAGGTTTTATTAGAAATTCTCCTGCTTTTTAATGTATTCAGGGAAAAGAATAAACTAAGTTCTTATATTTTTAATTTAATATGTGTTTTTGGATTATATGCACTAACTTGGTGTAAAATTTGATTTAAATCAAATAACATACTAATCACATACTTAGAAACACAAATTTTAAAATCAACTAATCAACAATTATCTATGAAAGACTCATTAAAAGAAATAAAACCCGGTTATGGCCTGGGGAACATTAAATTCGGTATAACAAGGAATGAGGTAAAAGCCATCCTCGGTGAACCGGATGATATTGATGCATTTTCATATACGGGAGATGATGAAAATCTTACTGAAACCTGGATTTATGGCGAGCTGGAACTAACAATTGGTTTTGATCAAGAAGAGGACTGGCGATTGGTCATGCTGACAATTGCTTCTGATTTTTATACTCTGAATGGGAAATCCTTAATTGGCTTAAATCGCGAAGAATTGGAAAGACAACTCAAACAGATGAATATACACGATATTGAGTTTGAGGATATGTCATCAGATGATGAACCCAACCAGGTTTTACTTGAAGCGGATTCATTATCCATCAATTTCTGGCTGGATGAAGATCGATTGGATGAAATTCAATGGTCGCCTGTATTTATTGATGATGATACTATTAAATGGCCGGAATAATAAAATGATTATATTTGCCATAAGGTAAAGCAAAATTATGGAGATTAAAGGAAAACTATTTGAGATACTTGATGCCCAGAAAGGTTCCTCTGCCAAAGGGCAATGGAAAAAGCAGGATTTTATTATTGAAACGGATGAAAAATTTCCAAAGAAAATCTGCATCTCAAACTGGAACGATAAAGTGGATTTAAACAGTTTACGAAAAGGTGATATTGTAAATGTTTCGATAAATCTTGAAAGCCGCGAATTTAATGGTAAATGGTATACTGATGTTAAAGTCTGGAAGATAGAAAAGGAATCAAATCCGAATTCCGGGGATGACGGTATTCCTGAAATGCCTCCTCCACCTGATGATGAAATGTTCTTCGATAATGTTGAGGATGAAACGGATGACCTTCCTTTTTAAAAAGGGAAATAGGGAAATCTTACTATAAAGCTGTAAAACGAAGATTTTAGTGTTGACTTAAACAATTCCGGGATAATTGTATTTGCTATTTAAATTATACTTATCTTTGCTGCGATCATTATAAAGATTTAAAGAAACGTTATACATAACTATAACTGTATTGAATTAATACATTTCCAGCCACTCTTTAAATTCTTAGCGGATTATTCTTTTATTATTTGCATAATTGGATCAAGTAATTTGAGAGTTGTTTTAAATGATTATTAATCATTTCTTTACCTGGGAGAAAATGGATGCCGGGCCTAATTTTATAATGCTTATGAAAATATATGTGGGGAACCTTGATGAAAAGATAAATAGTGATCATTTGAAGACTGCATTTCAGGACTTTGGCAAGGTTACATCAGCTAAAGTAATTACTGACAGGTATACAGGGAAGTCCAGGGGATTTGGTTTTGTTGAAATGCCTGTTGAAGAAGAAGCATTAAATGTAATTAAAAATGTTAACTCAGGTACCTGGGAAGGAAAAGTAATCATTGTTAAGAAAGCACGAACTTAACCCAGTACTGATAAAACTAAAAATATGAAAGTATTTGTTGGAAATTTGAGTAATAAGGTTAGTAAATACGACCTTAAAGATATGTTTGAAATGTATGGCAAAGTTGTGACTGTAAAACTTATGGTTGACAGTTATAAAGAAAACAGCAAAGGGTATGCAGTTGTTGAGATGGAAAATATGCATGAAGCAAGAAATGCAATATGCGAACTAAACGGTCGCACATTGCAGTCCAAAAGGATCGTTGTAAACGAGGCCAGGGATGATAATTACCAACGCACTAATAATTATTCTAAATATAAGAATGGGAATTATTAAGCAGTGGGAATCGGAGTAATATAAGATATGTCCGATTTCGAATATATAAATCCTGCAATCTTCATTACACTATTTAGTTTTCCATTTTTTTAAGCCTGTAGCTCCAGTATTCAAATTTCCCATTTGTAAAGGAATGATATCTTTCTGTTCCTTTGGTACCGGCAAACTGGGCAAAAGAGTTTTTCAGAAATCCGGGAACCTTTTCTTGTATTAACGACTCTCTTCGTTCCGAATCATTATCCAAAGCATGGGCAATATTTTTTGTAATGTTTTTGTTTTCTATGATTTCAAATCCACATGATTTTAATTTATCATGCATATCTTCCACTTCGCCTTTATCAATCATGTCGGCAAACAAAAAATGGCCTCCAGGTCTCAATAAGCGATGTACTTCATTAAAAAATACTTCCAGGCTTCTGTAGCATCGGGCTGATTCAACATTAACTATCACATCAAAAGAATGATTATCAAAAGGAGGATTCTCCGCAACGCCTTTTACAAATGAAAGGCCGGGGGTTTTATAGTGCCGGTTACAAAAATCAATCAGGCTTCCAGACATATCCAGTCCTGTATAGGTCCTGGGTTTATAATAACGTGCAATGTATGAAGCTCCGCCTCCTCTGCCTGAGCCCACTTCAAGGACATCCGTATTGGCCAGGTCGGCTTTGTTTACAACATGGTCATATAGTTGTATGCAATATCTGTTTGTTTCGTCTTCCTTTTTTAAAATCACAGGTTTGTCCCCATTCAAGCTATGATACCCGTAATTCATAAAATTTACGCGAGCATCTTTATCATACTTAATCAGCAATTTATGCCATACATGCCACATGGGTCTTCTTAATGCTTTTGGAAATTCACAGTATTTTTCCACAAATTTGTCTAATACAGCCATACTTAAAAGTTTAGTTAATAATCATTATTGCAATTCTTTAAATATTTTCCTGAAATGATATCCATAGATACTATATGTAACAGCCAATGTAAAGGATTTAGGCTTGTTAAAAAGGCTCCAGAATATCAGGTTCCAGTAGTATTTTTGGTTTTTCTTTAAAATGCCTATAAAAAGGATGGATTTGAAGAAAGCCATTAACCGCACAAAGGATATTTTACGTTGTTCTTTGAACGGGGGGTTGTAGCTTTTAAGGAATAATCTTACCCTTTCGTAATATGATTTACTGGAGTAAATTCCTCTTATTATTTTCTGATATCCCTTCATTAATTCTTCTTTGTCCATTACAGGGACTATGTTCATTGAATAATTTGTATTGTCACCTGTAAAGGTATCTATAATACGGTCTTCGCCTTTAAGTCTTTGATATAACTTTGAAAGCCGGGGTGCATTAAGTAATCCTACCATTGCGGTGATAATACCACTACGTTGTATAAAATCAATTTGACGCTGGAAGATATTGGATGGGTCATTATCAAAACCTACAATAAATCCGGCATATACTTCCATCCCGGAATGTTGAATGGTATGCACGCAATGAATAAGATCCCTGTTGTTATTATGCGTTTTATTACATTCTATCAAGCTTGTTTCTTCAGGTGTTTCAATTCCTACAAATACTTTGGCAAAACCAGCTTTTACCATTTGTTGCATCAGGTCATTGTCATCAGAGAGGTTTATTGAAGCTTCGGTGATGAATATAAAAGGATTTTGATGCGCTTCCATCCATTCAATAATAGCAGGAAGAAGGTCGTTTTTAAGCTTATTTTTATGACCTATAAAGTTGTCATCAACGAAAAATATGCTGCCACGCCATCCTATGTTGTATAGGTTATCCAGCTCGGCGACAATCTGGGATGAAGATTTTGTGCGTACTTTTTGTCCATATAGTGCTGTGATATCACAAAATTCGCAATCAAAGGGACATCCCCTGGAGTATTGAATACCGGCAGACATATATTTATTGAGCTTTACCAGGGAGTAATCTGGTATTGGAGTTTGAGTAATGTCGGCAAATAAGGTTGATTGATATATTCTTTTGGGATGGCCGTTTTTTAAGTCTTTAAGAAAAAAGGGCAGGGTAATCTCAGCTTCATTGAGTACCAGGTGGTCTATTGTGCCAAATTTTTCATGTTCTTCGGTAAACAATGGGCCTCCTGCTACTATTTTTGTTTTTAAAAACTTGCATCTTTCAATGATCTTATTAACCGAAGATAACTGAATTGACATGGCGCTTATAAAAACAAAATCGGCCCGGATGATATCTTTATCTTTCAATTCAGAAACATTCAGGTCGATAAATTTTTTATTCCATTCATTGGGCAATAATGAGGCTATCGTAATGATTCCGAGGGGAACATTGGCAGCCTTTTTATGTATAAATTTTAAAGCATGTTTAAAGCTCCAGTACGTATCGGGATAATGTGGATGTAATAATAAGATATTCATTATAAAAATATTGTAATGCTATTGGATGTAAAGTTACAGCCAAAACAATGTTTAGGAAAATAAAAGGGAGGAATGCCGGAAAATATGGGGCGTAAAGGATGAATTTGGGTTGTGTGGCAAAAAAACGGGGTAAATGCTATTCATCCCTGTAACCAGGAATTGCTTCCCTGATGTGCATTAGGTGTTGTCTTGATACCGCAATGGATTCCTCATAGCCTTTCAGGCTAAGCCAGTAATTATTAAATTTTTTTGTCAATGATTTGGCAAAATGTATATTAACAATACATGTGCGGTGACAGCGAATAAAATTGGTGTATTGATTTATCAGGTGTGCAATATTTGTCAGAGTATTTCGGATCAATTTCTTTTTAACCGCATCTTCATCAATATATACCACCTCAACATAATTATTTGCAGAGTTGATCATGATAACATCATTTACCTGCACAGAAAGCTTCTCGGAATTATTTTCAGAAATGAACTCAATAACCTTTTGTTCATTTTTGTCTTCCATGTTTTTTATCTGATGCTGCTTGTGAATAATTTCTGACTCCAGTACTTTATTTTGTTGTTTCAGGTTTGTAATTGTATCATAGATACGTAGCAACATGGATGGCACCATGCAAATTACAACTATTTTAAACATGATGTAGAAACTAATATTTATACCTCCAACATATTTAAGATAAAAAGCGAAAGCAGCAGAAGTAAGTGTAAGTGTAATAAAATTTCGCATATAGGAAGGAAGGATCGCTTCTTGCTTATTATCAGTAGCTTTTTTGACAATACGTGGCAAAATAATACGACCGATAACCATGAATAGAAAAACAATGATACCAAACCCTGCAATAATAAGAAGACGGTTGTTAAAGTCTAAGGATTTCAGGGTAAAAGGTTGGAAGAATAAGATAAACAAAAATATGCCAATGCTGATGCTTAATAATAAGCTGAATTCTTTGCTTATGCTATGAAATAACCGATTAAATTTGTTGTTTGTCAAGGTAAGATTTTTAGGTTCTTATTTTCTAATCCATTAAAAATCCTTATAAGTAGTATTTTGGTAGAAAATACGCCCCGACAAAGTTCGTAGGGACCTGCTATCATATATACATGAACCAATCAGGCATGTATGATTGATCCCATCAATATAAGGTATTACTTTTGTAAAGGTACGAAATAAAAAGGATACTTTTGTATATAGAAGTAACATTATTTGTTTACCAGTACCAGTGGGAAGTCCATTCCCCAACCGTACACATTAGGATATTGATAAGCCCCCCTGTATTTCATAGATAGTTCCGGAATTTTGTCATCCAGGTAGGAGCTAAGCTCCTTCACGGTTATTTTTCTGTCATTGTTTTTACCATCGGCCTCACCATTCAGGCCTTGAAGTATAGCATATGTGAATAACCCGTGCCCCAGGTCCTTAAACTCAGAGGCAAATTGATCAGAATTTGTGGCAGTAAGCCAAAATGTACCCGTACTTCTTGCAAGCTGAGCAATAGCCCTTTCTTCAGCAGCTCCTCTGGAAGCTAATGTTTCGCTTAATCCGCCTGACTGGCATGCATCAAAAAGATAAACCTGTTTCTGGGCTGATAGTTTTTGTGAGAATGATTTTAGCTCAGAGGCTGAAATAGCTTTTTCTGCAAGTTCATCAGGATCATATAGTTTAATTACATCATAGGGAATAATATAAAACTCAGGAACTTCAGATTCACTCATGACACCATGGCCTGCATAATAAAAAACAAAAACGTCCTCAGGCTTTACAATCTCCTGGAGCAAATTGAATTCCCGGATTATCCGTTCCCGGCTTGCTTCTTCATCTTTAATAAACCTTATATCTGTGGTCTTAAATAGCAATTTGCTGTTTTCTTCTATCATAGATTTATAAGCCATAGCATCTGCCAGGGCATAGTTAAGTTGAAGTTGTGGTTTTTTATACTGGTTAATCCCAATTATCAGCATATATAGATTGGATGATGGTTTATCACCTTCATATACAATCGAAATTTCCTTTGGTATAGCTTCCGTACGCTGATCATTAAACGCAGTGATCTTTATATGGTTTTCACCCGAAACCAATGGGATGATATAGGTTAGATTTTGTACTCTATCCTTTTCCATTACCACATTTGCGCCTCGTTGGGATACATCAAATACCTTGTCATTGTGATAAACTCTTACTTCATTAATACCTCCGCCCATGTCCGTGATTTTAATTTTTATTTCGATCGTTTTATCAACGGTTTTAATATTTGTTACAGGTGAGATAATTTCTACTTCGGGAACACCCTGTAATACTTCTTCTACCTGCCTCTCTGTTCTTTCAGGAATTGAGCTTGTATTGTAAATTTCTTTAATTATTTCAGGGCGGTAAAACTCATCAAACAGGTTTTCGGCAGGATAAAATTCAGGAAACTCTTCAAGTGTTTTATTAATTTGCCAGCCAAACAGCTCGCTGCCTCCCGATGAACATGCAAAGTAACCCTGAGGTGACCAGCAGATCCATTCCTGGTTAATAGTCCCCATAAAAGTCAGCAATAGCTCACCACTATGGTAGTTCCAAATTCTAATGGTATTATCGCTGCTGGCTGTAGCAATTTTGTTATCATCCAGTTGCACTATACCCCATATTACTCCTGTATGTTCAAAAGGATAATATCCCAGGTATTCTCCCTGTATAGAATATAGATATAAGCCCCAAATGCCGCCCACAACCAACATATTATCTGATGTTACAAAGTATGATATGATCCAGTCATTTTCTGAATGCAGGGGTATTGAGTTATTGATCAACAGGTTTTGATGATCTACCCGGGTGATAATATTGTTAGTTGTCGTAATATTTTTTGAAATTGCCTCAGTAGTTGAAGGTGTAATGTACCTGAGATTTTCAAAGTTGAAATATTCAGAGATTTCCCCATGATTGTTGGTTTCCTTATAGTGTACCATCATTCCCTGGTTTCCAAATCCTACTATTCCATTTCGGGAACAAGCTATGGATGTCTTTTCACTTCCAAGGCTTCCCAGCTTTTGAAGGACCTTCTTACTAACGATGTCTCCAATAATAAGACTCTGATCATCAGCATCAGCGCTTATCCATTTTTTACCTGAAGGAAATATGGTATAATGGTAGATGAAATCATCATCGTGTGAGTACAGAACTTCAGGGGTTTCACCTGAAACTCTCCCTTTAAACAAATCTTTATAGGAACCAGCGATGTAAGTGTTATTATCGAGGTATTCGATACTTCCTATCAGGTAAGAAAATTCCTGAACAACTTTTATCAGACTGCCATCACTACTCCAAAGTTTTATTTTATTGTCGTTGCCACCGGATAGAATCTGTTTTCCATCAGGAGAAAATGCAAGGGCCAGGATTGTACCTTCATGTGCATTGTTGAATGCTTTAAGTTGCATTGCCTGTAAATCCAGCAAAATCAGAGAGCCGTCTTCTGTGCCTAAAGCCACCAGGTCTGATGTTGAGATATCAATGCTTCTTACCTGGGAATTAACCGAAAATGTCTTCACCGCTTTATACCTACCATTAACTAGCTTCCAAATCCCGATCGTTTTTCCTTTTGGTGCAATAAGAAAATTATCATTAGCTGAAAACCTTACAGATGCTGTAAGAAGTTGTTCTTCTCCATACAAGGTTTGTTTAATAGATTGGCTTGAAACATCGATGATATGTATCTCCCCTTTTAGTGAGAATAAGGATGCTGCAAGTAGTTTGTTGTTATGTGACAGGTCAATAAAATGGTATCCTGAGCAATCCTCGTTAATGATTGACCTGAATGTATGGGTTACTTCTCCGGTTTCTACATTCCAAACATTAATGATCTTATCATCGGCTACGGTATATATTGTTTTTTCATCCGTCGATACTTCCACTCCTCTTATTATTCCGTTGTGTCCACCAATATTCATGCGCAATATAGGTATTTCCTGAGCACTAATTAAGCCTGAAAATATAATCATTCCTGCGATCAAAATCCTTCTCATCATGTCAATTTTAGGTTTTATACTTTTTCAATCAGGTTTTGTTACAATGTTTTATAATGAATTAATATTTACAGTATGAATTGTAACCCGGATTAGGAAACATTTTATCTCTCATAGAAGAGATTATTTTTTCAAATAACTAATTAATGCTGTACTTTTTTACTAATTCTTTAGCCTTTTTCTTTGTTTTTCCACTTGAACTGATCGTTTGAAGTTTAATATAATCATCGATTTTCGTTTTATCTGAGATAATATTATAATACATATCAATGGCAGAAAGCACGTATGCTTTTTGCAGGTCCAGGTGCCTGCATTGACTGGTTTCATCCGTATTTAACAAGTATGAAGTTATCTTTTTTTCAAGTTTAGGTTTTGCTTTAACGATCATACCTGACTTTTCAGCTGTATGTAATGCAACTACAGGACTCTCATCATTTAATAATTCAACAAACCAATGGTTAAAAATTGCATTAAACTTATCCTCAATATCTGTTACGATTAGCTGTGAAATAAAGTGTATTCCATAGTATTTGTTCGATACTTCAGGTTTGTAAAGTAATTGTGCAAATATGTCCCAGTAAGGATAAAGCAAGTCAGGCTTTGTTTCACATACCGTATAGAGCTCTTTAAAGTGTTTTTCACGGATTTTATCATTATTTGATAGTAACCCGTTGATGTTGTCTTGAATATGGGTTATTGTTTTGTTTAGCATTTATCCGTATTAGTATATTTTTTTCAAAGCTACAAAAAAAATAATACTTTATAAGAAAGGGAAGGCCCAGATCCAAAAAAGGGAAGAGGGCCTTTGTTAACTTCACTAATTCACCAAATCTCAGAAATTCTAATCTACTATTATTTTTTGTTGTACGTTTTTTACTCTTATACTATATAAACCTGTTATAAAACCTGAAATATCCAGAGTTGATGTATTTTGATCAATTCTTTTAGATAATAACTCTTTTCCGTTAGCATCGTGCACATATAGCATATTTCCAATCAGGTTTTCAGGTATCTCAATTGTAATATTTTCTTTTGCCGGATTGGGATAAATCTTAAGTAATTCGTTTGTTTCATGCAATACTGTAGTCACTGAGTTTACGTTAATAGTATAGAGGTTGGAGGTTGAAAAATCTTGTGATTTGACAATTACTAATGCCTCCCCTGGAATAGATGAAAAACTTCCTGCTCCGGTAACCCTGGCTGCCAGATCAGATGTTGTTACCGATATGTTAATACTGCTTATATTCTCAGGTATATTTACTGTATATGATTTTGTTTCGGGATTAAAAGCTCCTTCAACAAATTCGTAACCATCAACAGCCAGGTTAGTGACGGATGCATTTGACGAAAGCGCCGGGAGATCATAACTTGAATACAGAGCTACAATGTCTGAGTCTGATAATGCTTTGCTATAAATTCTTACATCATCTAAAAATGAATTTGTGTCTTGTGTGTAGTTTTTTAATAACAAAGATATGCCACTTTCAATAGATGCATTTGTATTGTCTTTTGTGGATCCAACTTTTACTCCATCAAGATAGAGATACATATAGTCTGCTTTTCTATCCCTTACTCCAACAATATGGTGCCATTGACTTGAATTGTAATTTTCGGGAAGCGTATATGGCAAGTTCGTTTTTGTAATATTATCATCAACTGTAAATCTTAATTCACGACTCTTAAAAGATAATGCGTACCATTTACCAAGCCCTCCGGTTGTGCCTTTAATTAACAGGAATATCTCACCTTGATAATTTACCGGGTCATTTTTGGTAAGGAGTGATAGAGAAAAACTTGCATCCGTTTTAAAATCAAGGCTGTCAGTATGAGGTATATTAATATTTGCATAACTTGAGTTTTTATTAAAGCAGACAGCTTTTCCACTCAAACCGTCCGTCCTGGTAATAGATGCATAACTATTTACACCATGTGAGTAGTCAGCTTCATCACGTATAAATGGGCCAAATTCTTCATCCATTTTCCAATAAGCCCGTAATCCGGCATCAAGATCAATGAGCTCGTCTACGGCATCATAATAAAAAGGAATAAATTGTGGATTTGTGAGCGTTGTATTGTTAAGATATAATGATACAGAATCGTTGATAATAACAGAATCCTTGGCAACAATAGTGGCTGGTATAGTGTCTAATTGCATTGGCTTTAATAACAAGTCGTTCATTTTAGGGTTGTGCTGTAACCCATTTAGGTTTGCCGGAAATACCATACTATCAATTTGTATTTTATTTGTTCCATTGTTGCTAATAATGATTTGTCTGGTTAAGGTATCTTTAAGATCCATTGTATAAATCAAAGCTGTTAATACCTGAATATCTTCATCAACAAGATCCGGGAATATTGTCGCATAAGGTCCTCCATATGCTCCCATATCGTTTCTTGAACCGTCCTTATCATTATAAATTACATCAGCGTGACCAGCATCCAAACATGGAGATACAGGATCCAAACCAAAAAGGGTGTTTGTAAATTCAGGATAAATTGAGATGTTACCGGAAGAATTACTTATTCCGCATATATCATTATTTTCAACAACTGTTGCAGCTATAAAAGCATACTCATTTCCGGAGGTTTGTGTATTTCCCCATATGATGTTATTACGGACCGTGGTTGTTCCGCTGCGATTTGTCGATAAGCCTCCTACCGTGCTTGAAGAAGAGTTTCCTATAATGGTGTTATTCTCAATAAAAACGGGGCTCTCATTTTGCCAAACCATTATTCCTCCACTTCCAAGTCCACCGGCAATATTTTTGTAAAATATATTGTTTCTTACTGTTCCTCCACACCAGTTTAAAACCAAACCACCTGCATATCCATTTCCAACATTATAGGCAATTATATTATTATAGATATGAGGAGTTCCTCCGCTTCTAAATGAAGAGATACCACCTCCACCATCAGGAACTTCATTATGGATGATAAGATTATTTTTAATTGTTGCGGATGAACCCTGTAAAATGATGCCACCACCTTCTATCCATGATTCCGTTAACGTTCCACTGCCATTTTGTATCGTAAATCCCTGAATTACGGCAGTTGAATTTTCACCATGCTTAAATTCAACACAACTTCCATTTACACCCCGTACTCCGTTACTTCCGTCTATAATTGTATTTATGATATGTGAAGGGTCATTGTCAAGTATAAATTTGCTGGCAACAACTATGTTCTTTCCGTTAAAACTAATGTTCTCATAATACGTGCCATCATCAACCAGCACTGTGTCGCCATTGCTTACTCCATTTATGGCACCCTGAATAGTTGTGGAATCCTGTGGTACCTTTATGGTATTGCTATAGCTTGAGATGACAAATAGCAATAAAAATACCAATACGTAAATAAATCTTAGTTTGTAGTTTTTCATAATAATTATTTTAGATTACACATTAAAATTTGGGAGAGCAAGATAGATTTCAATAACACATATGTCGTCCGGAATTATAATTCCGAACCATATTGGTAACAGGAAAAATATTGATAGAGGTTATGAAATGACGGAGGGAGCTATGAATTAAAAGATGCTGTAAATTTTATATTATATCTGCCCTTGTTTAAATATGCATTTATCTGTTATTGACTTTTATCAGGATAATAATTCACAATACCAAAATCCCTTTGTTTTTATTTCTGAAGGAAGAGGACAACTATATGCTTCTTTTATCTCAAGGGATTTGTAAATATGATCTCCGGGTGAAAAGGATATTTTTTTACTAAATATGGGACCATCAAAACAAAATGTATGAAATTCGCCATTTTCACCGCAAGGATCAACATTTGAAGGCAATTCTTCAACAAATGATTGGTTTATTTCCCTGCCAATCCAGCTTTCACCTAAATAACCATCGTTAGTACAACAA
Source organism: Bacteroidales bacterium (assembly GCA_016926235.1). The sequence continues at coordinate 30,330 of JAFGOZ010000720.1, forward strand.
ACAATGGTCTTGAAATTCTGATTAATAAAATCTTTCATAATCTCTTTTGTATCCATCTTCCATAAAGGAAAAACAGCCTTCATTCCAACTTTAGCCAGTTTGTTTTCACGATAAATCCTTAAATCTTCAAGGTAGATGTCACCAAATATCACATGTTCTATTCCTTCCTCTTTAACTTTCAGTAAAACTTTCTCCATCTCTCTTTCGTACTCGTTGTTTGTCCCTTCTGAGACGCCCACTTTTATTAATGGAATACCTATTGATTCGGCTTGCTTGTCAAGCAGTTCTTCTCTTATACCATGCATGGAGATACGTTTGTAATTGGTATTGATGGTAGTAAGCAAATATTTTACTTTATATTGCTTCTCAGTAAGTACTTTATGAAGGCAGTATGAGGAGTCTTTACCCCCGCTCCAACTGAATATGGCTTTGGATTTTCTCATTCATTATCAATTTGAATATCATACTTGCTCAAAAGTCTTACGACTTCAGGCAATGAAAATCTTGCCTTTTTAATTTTGTTTTTATCAGGGTCAATAGCGTAGTTAAATGAGGTGCGAAAATCAGCTTTTTCCAAAATTGTATTTTCAAAAATAGCATTCTTAAGATCGCTGTTCTCGAAAACAGAACCCGTTAAATCACACTCAGCAAAATCAACGTCTGTTAGCTGGCAATCTTTGAGGATAGTATTCTTCATTTTTGTTTTATAGAACGTTGAGTTATTCAAGGAGCAATTCACAAAGGTGAAAGTGAGAGCATTTGCGTTGCATGTATCAAACCGTAATCCCAGCATCTTACATTCAATAAATTTCACATCGTGAAAGGCCGTTAAAGTAAGTTTTGCCAGGCTTATATTACATTGTTTGAATTCACACTCCAGGAATACTATCTCGGAAAGGTCTGCATTTTCAAAGTTACAGTTGATGAAGGTACATTCCTCGTATTCCCCTTTGGACAGTGGTTTTTCATTATAGTTAATGTTTTCAAATTTCTCTTCAAATATCATATGTGTTTATTTACTTAAAATTTCATATTCCCAAATATTGGGTGAATAGGGATCAGCTATGGAATATGCATGAATAATTGTGTGTATGATCTTTATTATTGCTTTTCTCTTCCTTTTTTCATGATAAAATATTTCAATTTTTACTGCTTTATTTCCATTATACATAAATTTTTGAGGTTCAGTCAGAAAAATTTCGGGTTTATAAGATTCCATAGTTAGATATATGGAAGCTATTTCTTCGGGTGAAATAAAATTGTTGTCATCAAGAGGAATGAACCGATCCTTAAAATTATTATTGTTAATATTATCAGCATTATTATAGTAGTTATCTATTTGTCTATTAATTTTATCAATAGATAAGCCCAAATTCTCGATTTTAATTGTGTCAAACGTATATTTTATTACTGATTTGTAAATAGGTAAACCTATAATATGAAGGCTGTCAATAAATTCATTCTCTAATAGTCCGCTTGTCAGAGAATCATAAGTTTCCCGGGGGTTGACTAATTCCGTATAAATGATTACATCTGCTTTCCCAACCTGAGAATAACATGAAACTATTAGGATAAGAAGGGTTGTATAGAAGAGTCCTTTAATAATTATTGATTTTTATAAATATTCTTAACAATGATTTCAAAAATAATACTTAAGAATTATGTTTTATACATTAATGCAAAAAAAAGAGATGCCTGTAATGACATCTCTTCTTTTTGCTTTTTTTATGGGGTTATTTAAGAATTAACTTCTTAACTTGTGTGCCATACTTGGCTTGAATGCTTATGAAGTATAATCCTTTTTCAGCGTTTCTCATGTCAAGTTGATAATTCCCTTCAAATTGATTTGCGAATAATATAACACCAGCCACATTGTAAACTTTAATAGATACAACATCAGGAGTGTTTGTCACGATGTTTACAATTCCTGTTGTTGGATTCGGAGAGAAGGAGAATAGATTAACCTGCATATCTGCAACTGATGTAATTATAATAGTCAGATTGATGGTAATGATACTATCGCAACCTGCAGCATTAGGTATAGTATCCTTGTAAATACCCGTCTCACTATATATTTTGCCACTTGGAGAAGTATACGTGTCATCGTATATTGTATCTGTTAAGCTTGATGAACTGCTAACAGCAAATGTCAGATTATAAGTTATTACACTATCGCAACCTGCAGCACTGGTCAGGGTATCGTGATATTCACCAGTTTCTGACCATATTTTCCCTGTGGACGATGTAAAACTGGCCTGGTCACATAATGTTTCAGTAACATTTGTGTGAAGTACATCTACAATGGAAAGATTAATCGTGATAATACTGTCGCAACCTGCTGCATTATTTATAGTATCAGTATAAGTATCTGAAACAGTCCATACTTTACCGCTGGGAGAAGTATAACTTACACAAGCCTCGGTTGTTATTTCAGAGTAGGTGTTACCTACTGTTAAGAAAATTGCAATTACGCTATCGCCAGTACTTGCAGCATAGGGTATCGTGTCTGTATAAATACCTGACTCAGATAATACTTTACCGCTTGGAGCTACATAAGGGTAACAAACAGATTCTGTAATTGCTGTATCTACCGTTTTAACAAAATGCAATGAATCCACTTCTTCTGCTCTTAATACTCTGGAAAAGATGGTTAAATCATCAAATTGAAAAGCCGGATCTGGATCTGGCCAATTCCATGCCTGATTTCCGCCAAGGCAAATACGGTGATATTCATTCCCATGTTCAAACATCCCATTAACAGTATTTCCATTCGTGTTAGTTAAGGTCCATGCATTTGCTACGGTATCATCAATGTATATTATTGCGTTTGAAGTATCAAGTGTCATGGTATACATATGCCAATTGTCGTCTTCAATCCAGGTTACATCAACAGTGTTAGCTCCTGCTACATTTTGGGTGTCAACATAATCACACCATCCCCAAAGATTATGCATCATTTGAGTTCGTGTTTGCAAAGCAAACATTGGGTAACCATTATTTCCTGATGCATCCGTTGTATCACCATAGGCTGTGAAAATAGGAGACCAATAATAATCGGTTCCTGTACTACGGTTTACCCAGAAAGAAACGCTCATTTGATATGTGCCAGCTAATGTAATATCCTCAAAAATTCCAGAGTCTAATAGCAGGTAGTTTGTTTTTATCGCCTGACCACCAGTGGCATTATGATATATAGAATCGAAACCTTTTGTTGCGTCGTATTCTATTGCTCCAGTTCCTATAATGGTTGCATCGCCTAGTCCATTATTAAAGTCGTTGTGGTAAATTATATCTTGTGCATAGCTGCCCATTGATATAAGAAATAAAGTTAATAAGGTAAAAATCTTTTTCATAAGCTTAAATTTTGTTAATTGATTAATTAATAGTTTTTTAATAAATAATTTATATTTCAGTTTGATAAATAGGTGTTTCACAAGACAATACTCTAAAAAAATAACTGAAGCAGGGAGGACATATGTGTATAATAGGTAGACAAAAGTTTAAAAGGATATTCCTTCAATATTCTTCTTTCTGATTTGTTAAAAATTCTAAAGACGATCTGCTTCCAGATCAATATGTGACATGCAATGATTAATATTGAAACAAAAAACTATGAAACTGAAATTGCACAAATCTCAACTATCAATTGTATTGTTTTTTATGTTTTTAGTAAGTTATGGACAAGAGTTGCCGGATTTTACAGGAGATTGGATATTGAACCTTGAAAAAAGTAAATTGCAGGCATATTGGACATCAGGCCTTACGTATGGTAATTTTATTATTGACCATAAAGAACCCTATTTCAGTTTATGGAGAACCTTTACAATTAACGGAAAAGAAAAGGAGATGTCATATAAAATACAGACGAATGGCCAGGAACAAAAGGGCAGACTAGGAACTTTATGGTTTATGAACTGGGATCAGGATACCTTAGTTCTTGTAGTTAAAAGGAAAGGGGCTGTAATTGATTCAGTCAGATACTCATTATCGGAAGACAGAAAACAATTTACTGCAGATGAAAGGGTGGATACCCCAAAATCTGCATATTATAATAGTTGGGTTTTCGATAGACGATCATCATCCAGGGATTAATTCATAAGCATGTCTTTATTAAGCAGTACTTTTTCCCTTTGGAGTAAATACTATTTTACTGTCTTATTTTCTCTAATCAGTTTTAATGTATATTCCAATGCATAGTCCTTATCATTTAGCAAATCCTCCAATGATGGAGTTACTATATAATCAGGGATAACTCCGTTCACAGTATCATTGTTATTACATGGCATGTAAACTATTACAAGACTGGTGTAACAAACAAGTTTTGTGTTTGTTAATGTAAATCGGTTCAGATCCCCATTGCTTAATAATGGTTGGCCTGTCTCTTCTCCTACAATAATGGCATTATTGTAACATTTTGCAGCTGCAGGAAAGCAGGTACCGGTAGAATATGACAATGGCCCTGTGAGTATATAGGTGGTTCCCTTAAAACTGTTGTTTTGAGAGCTGTGAGTTGGAATTTCCTGGACAAAATATCCATTTTTAATGTAACCTTCTGATTTTTTACTTTCGATAAAATCTGCTGTCAAGGGACTTATTCTTGTCATTTTTTTCTCAAACATACAATATGGTTTGTCAGCAAAATAAGCCATTAAGGAATCTGCGAGGTCAGTAAAACCTCCACCTCTTTGATTATCGATGATAAGGTATTTTATTTCTTTTTCGGAAATTAAATTGAATACGGAATCCATAAAATGCATAAAATCTTTAGGTGGCTTAAAACTCCTTTTATAGATATAGGCTATATCATCATCATAAAATCGCAACTCAAATTTTGGTTTTACAGCTTCCCTAAAGTCGTTCCATTTAGCCCCTTTTACTTTAAAATCCTGATTATTAACCACAATGTTGAATTCGGAAAATGAGCCATAGATAAGTTGGTAATAAATATGAAACTGGTATTCAAGCGATTTTATTTTGTATGATTCTTTTTCACCGTGTAAATAACGGGTTAGATTTTTTATGATTACTTGTGCGGGAACACCGTTTATTTATTCTATAACAGAGCCTTTTGAAAGTATTATATTATCAGAAAGATTTTCCTTTATATACAGAATTCCATTATAAATAACTACTTTAAAAGGGAGAAACGGACTATCCAATTTGGGGTAAACTTCTCCGTTATATGTAAATGTTGTATGCCCGTCGATAGAGATAATCGGTTGCATAATTCTGAACAGGTCCAGCGCTGACATTGGATCATTAATTGTCTTTTTTATACTGTCAATCTTGTTTTGAATATTATTTTTTTCATAAAAATCAATATATGTAGGATGATATTCCTTCATTTTTGAAATCAATGTATCAATATCTGCTTTTATAAGTGATGGTTCAAAAAGCTCTATTATGTCTTTTTGTCCAAAAATGAATGTTGGAATCATCAAAATCAATGGAATAAGTAGTTTTTTCATTGTTAGATTATTTGTTTTAGTTGATTATTGATTAATATTTTCATAAATATAAACTAAATGATTAGTTTTACAACTACATAATTAGTTAATAATAATTTTAGACTAAACTTTTAATTTCTATTTGCATTTTATCTTTACAATTATACGACCTCATAGCATGATTATGTAGAAGATAAATAAAAGCAAATATTTTCAATGTTAATTTCAATTATCGCATTGATAAATACAAAGAAAAATTTACCTGATTCAGAAAATTTTACTCTGAAAATTTAATTATTCCCTCTTTTCAGAAGAATAAACAACTCCTATACTGATAGAAAATGGTTTATTTGTTTAAAGTATTATGATTATAAATTTTCGTATATGAGATTGGTGTTTAGTACAATGTGGTTTTTTATTATTACTGCATGCTTGGCTCAAAAAGCAAATGTAAACATATACCATGGGGATTGGATTGACTTCAACAAAAATGGCAGAAAAGATATATACGAAGATACCACAAGAACCCTTGAAGAAAGGGTAGAGGATTTACTTTCACAAATGACAATGGAGGAAAAAACTTGCCAGATGGTTACTCTTTATGGTTACGGGAGGGTATTGCAGGATGAACTTCCAACGTCAGGATGGAAAAATGAACTTTGGAAGGATGGTATAGGAAATATTGATGAGATGCTCAATAACACCACATTTCGCCCTCAGACGCAAACAGAATATTCTTATCCCTATTCAAAACATGCTGAAGCCATTAATACAATACAAAAATGGTTTATTGAAGAAACACGACTGGGTATACCGGTCGATTTTACCATTGAAGGTATTCGCGGGCTTGCCCATGACAGGGCAACCTGTTTTCCGGCCAACATTGGAATGGGCAGCACCTGGGATAAGGATCTTTTATACGAGATGGGTAAAATTATGGGCAGTGAAGCACATGTTTTGGGTTATACCAATATTTATGCCCCCATTCTTGACCTGGCACGTGATCAAAGGTGGGGTCGTACGGTCGAAACAATGGGTGAGGACCCGTTTCTTGTTGCTGAGTTAGGTGTACAAGTGGCTACAGGTATTCAGGAACAAGGCGTTGTTTCATCACCAAAACATTTTGCAGTTTACAGTATTCCAACTGGTGGCAGGGACGGGGATGTCAGGACCGACCCGCAGGTTACATTTCGTGAAATGCACAATATCAATTTATATCCGTTCGAGCAGGTTTTTTTAAGAGCTGGCGCTTTAGGGGTGATGAGTTCGTATAATGACTACGACGGTATACCCATATCAGGAAGCCATTACTTTTTAACGCAATTATTACGCGACAAGTACAAATTTAAAGGTTACGTGGTGTCCGACAGCGATGCTATTGAGTATTTATATACGAAGCATAAAGTTGCTAAAGACTATAAAGATGCTATAAAACAATGCCTGGACGCAGGCGTGAATATTCGCACGACCTTTACAATGCCCGATGTTTATGTTAAACCGCTTCGTGAACTTATAAATGACGAAGAAATTTCTATGGATTTAATAGATAAAAGGGTAAGGGAAATACTTTGGGTGAAATTTTACCTGGGGCTTTTTGATAACCCAATATTTGAAAATACAAATAGGGCTGATGAAGTTGTGCGTTCAGATAAACATATTGAAATGGCTAAAAAGGCATCCTACGAATCAATTGTTTTACTGAAAAATGAAAATAACGTATTACCTCTCGAAATTGAAAATTATAAAAAAGTTCTGGTCGTAGGACCAAATGCGGCAAGTACAGAACATGCGATGAGCCGTTACGGACCAAACAATGTGGAGATAATAAGTGTACTTGATGGGATAAAAAGGAAACTCGAAGGGAAAACAGAGGTTACCTATGCAGAAGGTTGTTCAATCCAACCAGATAATATGCTTGATCTGGAGTTATACTATACACCACCCGAAGGTAAAGAAAAAGAACTGATTGACGAAGCCGTAAAACTGGCTAAGGAAACAGAATTAGCCATTTTCGTGCTGGGGAATAACACTGGTACTGTGGGCGAAAGCAAATCAAGAACTTCATTGAATTTGCCCGGATACCAGGAAGACCTTCTTAAAGCTATTTATCATACAGGTAAACCGGTTATCCTGGTATTAATAAATGGAAGCCCGTTAACCATTAACTGGGCGGATAAATACATCCCGGCCATTGTAGAGGGCTGGTTTCCTGGAGAATTTGGTGGCGAAGCAATAGCAGATGTGCTATATGGCGATTATAATCCTGGTGGCAAATTACCGGTTACTTTTCCTAAAACAGTAGGCCAGATCCCGTTTACCTTTCCTTATAAGCCTTCAGCTCATGCCGGGCAGGGAAATGGACATTCAAGAGTAATTGAGGGCTTGTATCCCTTTGGATACGGACTGAGTTACACAACTTTTTTGTATTCAGATCTGGAAGTAAATGCAGATAATGAGGATGAAATAATAGTTACATGTAAAGTAAAAAATTCAGGGAAATATGAAGGTGACGAGGTGGTTCAATTATATTTTAGTGACAGTGTTAGTAGCGTTACCGTTTATGAAAAGCAGCTAAGAGGATTTGAACGGGTGCATTTACAACCGGGAGAAGAAAGAATAGTAAAATTTATTTTACTTCCCGAACATTTATCCTTGTTGAATAAGAATATGGAAAGGGTTGTTGAACCCGGGTTGTTTGAGATCTATGTAGGCAGTTCATCTAAAGACATCAGGTTACATCAGACCTTTGAGATAGAAAATAGTAAAAAAATATATAATGAAACTTTAGAGTATAACAATACTCATGGAATATAAACCTATTAATATAAAACCAAGATGATAAAAAAACTATTCGTATTAATTCTCTTGAGCCTTGTGGTTAATACATATGCTCAACGCAAAATGGAGAACCTGGGACGTGGACTGGTAGCTGTCAGGAAATCCAATAGCCAGGTTTTTTTAAGCTGGCGTATGCTGGGAACCGATTCTTCCGATATAAATTTCAATCTGTATCGTGACGGCTCTTTGATAACTTCCACAAGTGCCACGAACTATACCGATACAACAAGTGAGAACAGTTATTATTTTGTGCAATCGGTCAGTGGTGGTTTGGCTCGGGACACTTCAGAAACGGTGGGTGTTCAGTCAAAGGCTTATATTAGTGTCCCTTTGCAAGATATAGGCAATTATTACGTACATCTGGCATGGGTTGGAGATTTGGACGGTGATGGGGAGTATGATTTTGTTGTTGACAGGATGCCAAATGTTGCTGGTGAAACACCCAAAATAGAAGCATACAGGCGTGATGGGACTTTTCTATGGAGGGCAGATATGGGACCGGGTAGTATAAAAAATAGTGACGATTGGGATTGCGGACCCAGTGCTATAAGTAATGGCCATGGCGATAATATTACTGTTTATGATCTGGATAGTGACGGGAAATCAGAAGTAATCATTATCTCTGCCGACAGTGTTAAGTTTGGCGATGGGACGTATTTAACAGATGCAAACTGGCTGACCCAGTATATTTCTGTTTTGGACGGTATAACAGGTAAAGAATTAGCCAGGGCCCCGGTACCAACTGATTATGCATCAGACGGGGCGCTTAATGGGCATTTTGGGATAATGTACTGTGACAGTGCAAATCCGAGTTTTGTATTCAAGGCAAAGAACCGCCGGGCAGATGGAGGTTTTAATATGATGGTGGTTACATGGGATTATAAAGATGGAGCATTAACCCAGCGTTGGAAATGGAATGCCGGCAGTACCAATGCACCCAGCTTTCACCAAATACGTATTATAGATGTTGATGGCGATGGCCGTGACGAATTGTGCGATGGGGGTTATTTTTTAGATGATGATGGAACGTTTATGTATGCAGTACCGGGTGTGGTACATGGCGACCGGTTTCATATTACAGATTTTGATCCTGACCGTCCCGGGCTCGAAGGCTATTGCATTCAACAGGATAATCCGAGTGGGTTGGCATGGGTTTATTACGATGCCAAAGATGGCACTGTCATCCGGCAACAAGTTTTAGGAAGCCCGGCAGATTTAGCGCGTGGCACAGCCGCTGATGTTGACCCCAGGTATAAAGGCCTTGAGTTTTGGACATTTACAGATGGAATGTACACCGCCAAAAGTGAAGCGCCTATCTCATCCGGTTATCCCTGGCCTAATTTTAAAATATGGTGGGATGGAGATGTCCTCGCTGAACTTCTCAATACCGAAAATATAAGTAAATGGAATTATACCACTGGTTCAGAGTCCCGTCTGCTGAGTGCCGGCCATTATGGCGCTGTGGATTCCTGGCGTGATGCTGCCCAGTTTCATGGTGATATAATTGGTGATTGGAGGGAAGAGGTGCTTTTCGAAATGTGGGACCATTCAGAAATTATGATTTTTACTACTACAATTCCATCCGACACGCGACTTTATACACTTCCACACAACCCTGGGTACAGGTCCTGTATGACCGTGAAAGGCTACCAGCAATCAAATCTGACAGATTATTATTTGGGCGACAGCATGGCTGTGCCACCGGCACCAAACATAAGCATTGTTGTTGATACATCAACCAACGGTATTGATTTGCCACCTTTCAGGCCTCAGAACTTATTTGCGAAAGCAAAAAATGATACAATTGACCTTTCATGGAACAAAAATACCGATGATGACTTAGCAGGTTACAATATATACCGTTCTGTTGACACGAATATAAATTATGTTAAACTGAATGATACTTTATTGACTGATAACTTTTACCAGGATACTGCAGTAATATACGAAACAACTTATTATTATACAGTTTCGGCTGTGGATGCAGATACGAATGAATCCTTTCCTTCGAATGAAGTCACAGTAACTCCGACGTTATATCCAACCCCTCCAAATGGATTGACTAGTAAGGATTTAGTAGATACTGTAATACTATCGTGGAATAAGCATGAAGCAACAAATGTTACAGGGTACCATGTTTATCGTTCAATGACGCAGGGCGAATCCTATACCAAAATTAACTCTGTTTTGGTTCAGGGTACGACGTACATTGATATGAATATTGAAAACGGGAAGATTTATTATTATGTTATTACCTGTATAAATGAGCTTGGGCTGGAATCTGATTATTCGGATGAAGCAACAGCTATGCCAGGTGAACAAGATATATATGAAGCAGAAAATGCCGATTTCGGTGGTGGAGCCACACATGATTCGAATCATGATGGATTTAGCGGTACCGGGTTTATTAACTTTCCGTCAAGCGGTGGATATTGTGAATTTACAGGTATTTCAGGAGGTGAGACTGGAGGTGGTTTTACACTAAGATACAGACATGCTCTGGGTAATACTGACCGCACAGGTACATTAACAATAAATGATACGACAAGAAACCTTACTATGGCAGGAACAGGAGACTGGACAAATTGGCAAATAACGGATGTTCCAATTACATTGCTTTCCGGCTCTGGTAATGTGATCAGGTTTGCAAGTACAGGACAGGATTTTGGTAATTTAGATAAGATAATATTGTTGCCATATAAAATAGTGTCTGTCAATGAACCATTGGTTTCAAGCTTATTCCAAAATTATCCGAATCCCTTCAGGTACGAAACAGTTATTCAGTATAATCTGCCCCAATCAGGATTTGTTACCCTGCGTGTAATAGACATACTGGGGCATACTGTATCGGAAGGGGTTAAATACAGACAGTCAGCCGGACATTATGAAGTGGTTTGGAATGGAACAGACGGAAATGGTAAATCCGTAAAAGGAGGAATTTATTTCTATGAATTGATAACTGAAGATTATAGGGTTGTTAAAAAGATGATTATGATACGCTAAATTGAGTTGGTACTAAAATATAGGGTTGATAGATTTTTTTAGCTATAGCGCCGGGTAGTAATGAACTCATAAAACTACCCGGTGTTTTATTTTAAATAAAAATCAATTTCCATCTTTTAATAAATGAATGGATTTCATATATTGATTTGGTGTAACTCCATAGAATTTCTTAAAACACTTTCTAAAGTAAGAGATATCATTAAATCCTACCTGAATGTACAAATCCAGGTCAGAAATATTCTTTTCTTTTAAAATAAAAGCAGCTTTTTTTAACCTGTAGTTGACTATAAAATCGTTAGGTGTTTGTCCGGTAAGTACTTTAATTTTCTTATATAACATATACTTAGTTATGCCCATAATGTCTATAAATTGAGGAATTCCAAAATTTGAATTACTAATATTTTCCTCCAATATCCTGTATGCCTTTTCAAGAAATTTTTCATCCATTGTTGAAAAGGAGATAGAATTTGGATTTATTTCAGCACTTGCATTGTATATACGCTTAAGTTTTTTTCTGGATTCCAGGAGGTTTCTGATTACTGAGTTCAAGTATTTTACAGAAAATGGTTTGGTAATATATGCATCAGCACCGGCATCAAGTCCTTCAATTTGTTCTTCAATATCTTCCATCGCAGTAAGTAAAATAACAGGGATATGACTGGTGTCTACTTCATTTTTCAATGCCCTGCATAAATCTAATCCATTCATATTCTGCATTTTTATGTCTGATATTACTAAATCAGGTTGAAAATTTTTAGCTTTCATTAGTCCTTCTTCACCATCGTTTGCTTCAATAAACTTATATTGTTTTGATAGTTGTTGGTGTAGGAGCTTCCGGAGTTCCATATCATCTTCAATATAAAGTATCAATTCTTTTTCACCGGTCTTATGTTCCACTTCCACTGGCATGTGAATCTCAGATTCATGTTCATTATTAACATATTGTATTGTTTTTAGCTGATATTCTTTGCTTGTTTTATTCTTTTCCTCTGGTTTAAGGAAAGACTCTCCAAATGGTAAATTAACATTGAAAGTAACTCCTTTATCTTTACCTGAGTCAAAATTTATTTCCCCTCTATGGATGTCAACATAATATTTTGACAGACTTAAACCTATGCCTGAACCAAAAGTGCTTTCATCACCTTTGTAAAAACGGGTGAATATTTTTGCTGCTTTATCGTCAGGAATTGTGCTTCCTTCATTATTTACGGAAATAGTTAGTATTCTTTTGCTTTCTCCATGAATAGTTCCGTTTTGTTTGGACAAGCTTATGCAAACCTTTCCATCTTCGGGTTCAAATTTAAAAGCATTTGATAAAAGATTAAAAATAATATGTTCAAGCTTTTCTTTATCAAACCATGTAATTAAAGTAGGGAAAGGGAAGGATTGAATAAATTTAATCTTTTTCTTCTGTGCAAGAGAACTAAAACTGCCACACACTGACTTTAAAAACAAAATGATATCATCCTTTTCAGCATTTAGCGGCAGATTTCCGGTTTCAATCCTTCTAAGGGTGATAATGCGCCTGACCAATTGCATTAACCTTTTAATATTACTATTTATTATGGAGAGATAATGCTTTTTAATATCGTCGGTCTCAAACCGGTTTAATGTTTCAAGCGGCAGATTTATCAGTGTTAGAGAAGTTCCTATCTCATGCGATATGTCTGTAAAAAATTTTATCCTGGTCTGGTTTATTTCAGCCTGCTTTTCTTTTTCTGCTTTTTCGAGAATGATCTGGTATTTTAGCCTTACCCTTGTTTTTATTACTTTCCTGACAAATAATATTATAAAAAGCAATAACAATAAATATAAAATGTAAGCATATACTGTAAGCCAGGGAGGTTGGTTGATATGTATAAGAAGTGATGTGCCTTCATTTTTCATATATCCGTCGCTATTTGCTGCTTTTATAGAAAGATTATATTCTCCCGGTTTTAGGCCGACCAAATTTAAAAACCTCTGATTTCCTATATATATCCATTCTTTTTCAATATTGCTCAATTTATAATAAAAACTTACTTTTTCACCAAAGTAATATTCTGGTGCGGTAAATTCCAATCCAATCGTATTTTGATTATACTTAAGGTCAATGTTGTGAACAAACATAATCATATTGTCAATCACTGAATTGTCCTGAGCTACATCAATTTTTTTGTTATTTATAAAAATATCTGTAAAAACAACTTCAGGAATAAAAGGATTTTCCCAAAATTTATCAGGGTTAAAATAAAGCAAACCATTGATACTTCCCGCATATATAATTCCATCACTGGATATAACCATTGAATTCGGATTAAATTCTTTTCCTTTAATACCTTCTTCAAAATAGATGTTCTTAAATTTCTTTTTATCAGGCAGTAAACGGGCCAACCCACTATATGTAGTTACCCAAATGATACCGTTCCTGTCTTCAATAATACCTGCGATATTATTGTCGGGTAAACCATCATTTGCGGTAAACAGGAAGGTTTGGTCCAGTGTGGGATTATAAAGAATAAGGCCGGCTCCGCCTGTTCCTGCCCAAATATTGCCTTTTGAGTCACTGTAGATAGTATTTATCCTCTTAATTTTATCTGCACCTCTTAAAGTGTCGGGAAGGGGACTTGTAAGTTTTAATGTATTTGAATTTGTGCCTAACAAACCATAATTAACTGTTCCGATAAAAATTCTTCCTGCCCTGTCTTCAATTATTTTTTTTGAAAAGTCTTCATGAAATATAAATCCCGTTTTATTTTCCGGGAAAAGATAAGTGCCGGATTCAGTAGCAAACCAAAAATTATTTTTGCTATCCTGTAAAATATCAAAAACACCCAGATCATGAGGCAGTTGGATTTTCGGATACACTTTTTCCACAGGTACGAACCATTGTTTTATGTTATCATATAAAACTATTCCGCCTTTATAAGAACAAATCCAGATGTACCCTTTATTATCCTGCCATATTTTTGTGATAATGGGATTAGTTATTGAAAATTCACCCAGTTCTTTTTCGCTAAACTGTTGAATGTATTTGTTTTGTAGATTATAAACTGTAATGCCCTGCCTTGTCCCGATCCATAGTTTATTGGTATTATCAGCCAATAAACTCCTTATATTATTATTTATAAGACTGTTTTTATATGGTTGATGAAAAAGGAAGTTGAACCCTTTACTGTATAATGAGGTATAATCAATGCCACCCATATAAGATCCCAGCCAGAGTATCCCAAACTCATCATCTGCGTATATGGAATAGATTGTATTACTTGAAAGGCTGTTTTTTAAATCAGGAACATGATTTATTTGTTTCCATTTTTTAGTTTCAGGACTTACCTCTATTAATCCGTTTCCATCAGTCCCAATAAGTATAGTATTATTTAATCCTTTGCTAAAACTGCTTACAATAATGTTTTCAAAATCCTGATTGTGCTCATATTCCACAAATCTATCATTATTAGCATTATAATATAATACATAGCCATTTCGAAAGCATATCCAAACCTTTTTATCTTCAGAAATTTCAATAAAGAAATTTCTTTGTAAGTCCTTTAGCTGACTTTCCAAATTATAGTATTCCCGTTTTTTAGTAAACGGATTATAATGGATTACACCATTTTGGCTTGTAATCCACAAAGTATTATTATTATCAAAAACCAGATCATATAAACCGATAAAAGGGTATTGGTTTTCAATTGTGTCAAATAAAAGGGTTATTTCATTAAATTTATATAATCCTGAAGCAGAACAAGCCCAGATATTATTGTCGCTATCTTTTATATAATTCCAGAATAGTTCTCTGAAAGGAATTACATAAAACCTATCTTTATATCTGTCAAAATACTCAATGGAATTGCTGGTTTGAATTAGTAAATTATCTTTTTTGTCACCAATTATAAAGTATATCAGATTATCGGAGATACTATTGGTGTCGTTAATATTATGCATATAATGATTGAAACTGACCCCGTCAAACCTGTTTAATCCCCTGCGTGTACCAAACCACATAAAGTCTTTCTGGTCTTTATATATAGAGAAAACAGTGCTTTGTGAAAGTCCATCTTCAACCCATAGGTGTTTAAAAGAATAGTTAAGTTCCTGGGAATTAACCATACATGCGAATATTATTCCAAGGAAAACTAAAAATGAGGATTTTATTTCAGGTAAAAATTTCATTATTCTATGCAAATTCCTGTGTAAATATAACAAAAACAGTAAAATAACTGAATTTACATAGGATCAGTAAGAATAATGAATGGTAAGAATTTGAAATACATATTCTTAAATATTCACCACTACAGAATAGTAGTTAATTGGTTTTAGAATATTTACGTTAACTTTTTTATTTCCGTGCAAGAACCATATTAATACAATCTCATCATCATTATAGTTTTCTTTCAGAGAATCTCCATATGTGCTTTTCATTACATTTTTAAAATACTCATAAAAGTCAGGACTAAACTGGGTTATCTGCTCATTCTTAAAACTAACTGTCAATGAATAACTCAGTTTTTCAAGTATGTTTTTGTTAAACTGCGGGTTGTTTAAACTACACGTAATTTTTGCATCAAAATTAGTATCTTTTACATATGTGGTTTTTTCAAAAGAGAATACACAGTTGGTAATTTCTCCTGACTTTGATCCCTCTGACAATTCTTTAAGAATTTTATCTTTTTCCCAACTTAAATTTATTTCCCAAAATGGATCAGTCATTTCCTGTTTTTTACAACAATTCAAGAACCAGAATGACGATATTAGAATTACAAATAAAATGTTTTTTTTCTTCATATTCTATATTTTAGTTAATAGAATAGGGTGTCTGAAAAGAATGTGTGTGAAGGATTTTATAAAACTGTTGGATATAATTATACATTTCAGACACCCTTAAACAAATAAACTTTACCTGATGATAATTACATCAATTAATAACCCGGATTTTGATACATTCCCTCAGGATTCCCTTTATTTGCATTAATTATTTCAATTGGGATTGGCCTTAGCCTGTGTTTTTCGTATACAAAATTATTTTTCGCAAGGATATTATATTTCATTACCCTGTCCCATTTTTTAAGCCTCTTAATTTCAAACCATCTAAATTCTTCGGTAAATAATTCCCTCCCTCTTTCGTCCAAAATCCAATCAATTGTAATTTCTTCAGGGGTTATTTGCCATCTCACAGGAACATTTCCATTGTTAAATGCTCTTTTTCTGACAACGTTGAAATGTTGGGCAGCTTCTTCTAACTTACCCTGGTGAAATTCGGCTTCACCTGCAATTAAAAAGGCTTCGGCATACCTGAATAGAATTATGTCTCCCGGGCCACCAGATGAACCAATATAACTTTCTACTTCTTCTTTTGTGGCAGCAGAGCTTTCTTCATTTCTTACCCAGTATGAATGCTTCTTACAACCAACTGCTGCAGACTGCCAATCGATCTGTGATCGCGGAAAGAATTCATCA
Organism: Bacteroidales bacterium; assembly: GCA_016926235.1. Next base: position 47,057 of record JAFGOZ010000720.1, read on the forward strand.
CCGGGCCTTGGACCCCAAATGGTATCGCCATTATAATATACCCGTTTAGGATACCATTCTTCATAATACGGTATTCCCCATTTACTGTTACCGGGAGCACCTGCATAATTGGTTATGATCGGTTGGACAAATACGGAGTCAACACTTACAACAAGATAATTTGCTGTATAGTAGGTATTCCCGTTTTTTCCCCAGCGAATGGTGTCATTTCTAACAATGGTGCCGGTTTTTCCCGTCCGGGTTGAAATTGCTCCTGAAAGAGCCCTCCAACCGTATAAAGTATCAACTCCTACACTTGGATTACTAAATTGTCTGATATATAAAAAATGATCTTTCAGGGCTTCCTCATCATTGAAATAGTAAAGGTGTTGATATGCCCCTTGCTTACGTTCATCATAGTTTTCCCCTCTTCTATAATCCCTGTAGTCCCATATGTCATAACTCATGTAGTCGGTTAGTTTTACCCTGCCCCAGGCACGTCCTCCCTGGTAAAAATCACGAGTAAAACCATTAGCCCTGGAAATATATGGCATCCATATCAACCGTATATAGTTACGTCCGTATTCATCCATGGTACCTCCCTGAAATGCTATTCTGAAAATAGTTTCTGTATTACCATCTTCAGGTCCTTCAAACCGGTTTTGGAACAAACATGAATAGTAATTGGGATGGCGTACCATATATTTTTGCTGCATACCATCGCGCATACCGGGGTATCCGGCAACTGCCCAGTTAACAGGTCCAGGTATCGTATCAGCATCATCCGCATAGGGTCCAACTTTCTGAGTGATGAGAGCAAATTCACCTGAAGAAATAATATCTTCAGCAACCTTTTCAGCTTTAGCCCAATAAGGGGATTCACTTCCAGCCACTTCACCGGGTTTCTGGTAAACGTCACCTGCAGCGGCCATGTAAACCTTTGCCAGAAGCATCCTGCATGCGTTTTTACTTACCCTTGCGTTCGATGTGTTTTCGGGTAGTACATCAATTGCCTCCAAAAGATAAATCTCAATCTGGTCAATTATGTCTTTAACCGGGTCACGTTCAAAATCATCTCTGGCGCTTGAAACCGGATCGATTATCAAAGGCACATCACCAAACGACATAAACAGCTCATAATATGCTAAAGACCACATAAATTTTGCTTCTGAAACTGCTTGTTTTGCCGTTGCATCGTCAATAATGGATTCATTCGAACCGCTTTTAATAATATTGGCTGCTTTATTAATGATCCTGTATTCAAAATTGAAGAGCCTGCTAATGGCAGGTGCGTCAGCATTTAATCGGGCATCATAATAGCAGTAGATTTCACTATTAGGTTTTTCTTCGTACCTGTATTCATCATAAGTACCCAGGTCTGTCCCAACATGTTCCCATGGTCCCCAGGCATCAATATTACGACCCCTGTCTAACCATTCATTAAATATTGTATTAACGGCACCTGAAAGAATTTCAGGATCATTTGCGAAAAGTCCGTCGGTATTTACAAAATCACGAGGTACAATGTCAAGTTTCTCTTCACAACTTATTAATAATGCCGTAATTATGAGTAATATAATTGATTTTTTCATGACTATTATTTTAAAGGTTTGAAATTAAAATGTTGCCTTGAGGCCAAATATCAGGTTTTTAATTGTTGGATATTCCTGTACCCTGTCAATACGTCCTCCGGTTTGATTGGAAGTATATTCAAATGCAGGATCGTATCCAATATAGTCACTGATTGTAAAAAGGTTTTGTCCTGTGAAATAGGGCCTGATACTACTAATACCAGCTTTTTCTAATAACGGGGATTTTATTTCATAGGCAATAGTAACATCCTGTAAACGGGTATATGATCCGTCTACATAATATGATAAGTACTCATATTGATTACCAATTCTACCAAGGGCAGGCCAGGCTGGTCTTCCATATTGTGAGTTTGGATTTTCATCAGTATAATAGGGGATATCCATGGAATGGGGCCTGTCGGATACATTTATTGGTATCCGGCGGGTGGTCCCGTGCACGTGATTAATAAACACAGATATACTAAGGTTTTTGTAACTGAAATTCAATCCGAAGCTACCGAACCATTTTGGATGAATTTGCCCGATTATCTGCATATCTGCTTCATTGATAATACTGTCTGATATATTTGCTATATCAGTTGTTACAGTACCATCCTCCAATGTAATGAAACTTCCTGCATCTCTAACTTTTACCTCTCCCGGTAACAATAAAGGCTGATATATTGGTGCAGTTTCTCCTTCCTGTAAAACTCCATTAAATACATAATCGTACACAACTCCGATTGGTTCTCCAATAAAAAGCCTGTCATTCACAAAATCTTCTTTGGAGCCATCCAGATCAATAATTTTGTTTTTATTTGCAGAGAAGGTCATTATTGCACCAAGGCTAAAATCATTAGTTTTAATTATTTCGTTATTAAGTGTTACCTCAATACCATTGTTCTGAACAGACCCTATATTATCCCTGATGCTTGTATAACCCGTTATTGAGCTTATAGTCCTGTCCCATAACAAATCAGTAGTCAGGGTGTTATAATATTCAATAACACCTGACAGTTTGCCATTAAACAAGGTAAAATCAAGGCCGGTATTTAATTGTGTTGATTTTTCCCATTTAAGGTCTTTATTTGCAAGGGATACTTGTTCTAAGCCTTCAACAATCTGGCCCGCTCCATCTTGTCCGGTGGTGTAATATACTTTGTCACCAATATTAAACCTGTCCCTGTAACCAATGCCTTCATTTCCGGTAGTAGCATAAGAAACCCTTAATTTAAGGTCGTTAAGAAATGCAAGGTTGTTCATAAAGGGTTCATCACTAATTCTCCATCCTACTGATCCGCCCGGAAATATGGCATCACGGTTTTCCTCACTGAATTTTGATGACCTGTCGTTTCTCAGAGATAACTGGAGAAGGTATTTACCTTTATAATTATAATTGATCCTTCCTATATAAGAGATCAGATAAGTCCTTTCTTCAAGGCTTTCAACTTCAAAGGCAGTAGGATCGCCTAGTTGAAGTGCTGTCCATTCATAATAATCGCTGCCATAACCTCTGGATTTTGCCCATAACCTGTCACGCCGGTAGTCTTCGGTGGTAAAAACAAATGTCCCGGTGATTTGGTGACCTCCAAATTTTTTATTATAACTCAGGAGGTGTTCCATGTTTAGGTTTAACCTGTCGACGTATTCGATGGATGCATTATTAACTTTATCAAAAGCAAGTACCTGTTTGGTCCTGGTAGGCACAAAATAATCCTCTTTTTCATAATCTAATACTGTATTCACAGTCATTCTGTAAGTTAATTCCGGAATAAAGCTAAACTCCAGAAAAGTGCTGTTTAATAGTTTTGTTCGGGTAACAACATCCTTAATTTCAATTTCTGTAAAAGGGTTTGTAATAAACTCGTCGGGATACATTGGATAAAGTTCATAATCTCCCGAATCAGGATTATGTTCATTTTCATATTTGGCCCCTAACGGACTTAACTGGTAAGTAGAGGTAAATATACCAAATGGCACGTTCTCCTGTTTACTATGGTTAACTAATACATTTGTGCCTACTTTGAACCAGTCCGTAACTTTGCTTGCAACATTAACCCTTACCGCTTGTTTGTTATATCCTGATTTTTGAATTATACCAGTTTGGTCGACCATACTTGCCGACAAAAAATATTGTGTTTTGTTATTACCACCTGATAATGAAAGGTTGTGGCTTTGTATAGGTGCTCTTTGTGTAATTTCTTCCAGCCAGTTATATGATTTGCCCATATTGTACATTTCAAGTTCATTGCCTGCCAGTATGTCTTCAATAGCAATATTTTGGGCATCTTCGTAACTCATAATTTCAAAGGTTGTATCTCTGCGGTTATAACGTGAATTTTGCATCCGGTATATTTCTCTCTTTTTTGCCACGTATTCCTCAGCTGATAACACATCTACTTTTTTTGCCACGTATGAAAAGCCGTATGACATATTATATGTAATTACCGGCTTGCCGATTTTACCAGTATTTGTAGTTATTAATATCACACCATTTGTTCCCCGTGCCCCATAAATTGCAGTGGCAGACGCATCTTTTAGCACTTCAATGGATTTAATATCATCGGGGTGGATATCATTAATCGAACCTCCGGGGATACCATCAATTACCACTAAAGGAGAATTCGTGGCTTTTAAGGATTTTACACCTCTTATCAAGATATTTGAACCACTTCCGGGGCTGCCTTTGTAGGTGCTAATACTTACTCCGGCAACAGAACCTTGCAGGGCACCTTCCAGGTTGGTAACAGGGATATCACGTATTCTTTCTTCATTAACAGAAGCAACCGAACCGGTAAGATCTCTTTTCTTCTGAACTCCATATCCAATTACTACCAGTTCTTCAAATCCTTTTATATCCTCTTGCAGTACAACATCTATATTGGCTTGCCCCTTTAGTGGGATTTCCTGTGTCAGGTAACCAATATATGAGATTATCATGGTAGCATTGGTATCTTTAACATTTATTGTAAAGTTGCCATCAAAATCAGTAATTACACCCTTATTGGTCCCTTTAACTATTACTGATGCTCCAATTAATGGGTTGTAACTATTATCTCTAATTGTGCCTTTAATTACTATTTGAGCGTATCCTTGTATACAGGATACTATTAAAAAACATAAAATTAGAAATCCAAATTTTAAAAATAAATCTGGCTTTTTGTTGAGTTTTTTCATAGTGATTGATTTAATGCATTTAGTTGCTTAAATTTAAGCAGGTAGTATTTTCTTGCAGGATCAATTAATCTGAAACGAAGGTTTTTTTTGAAAAGAAAAGTATTATTTTCTGAAAAGGGATTTATTTTCCTAAGAGGGATTTATTTCTCAATATTTAAATTGCTTGCAGATAAAGAATAATGGATTTGTAGCCGTGCTGGAATGAAATGGAAGGCTGTTAGCCATTATTTATTGGCTTTTAGCGGGCCTCTTGTGTTTAGGATACTTCTTTTTCTCAATTTACGATAATGTCTCTCTCATGTTCATTATACCGTTAAAAAACGCTGGTACGACTTGTTTTTATGTCCCAGTTAATACATTTTTAAAAAACAAAAGGCTGATTCACAAAAAGAACAAATTTACCTATTCTAAAATTGGTATCCAGGATATTAATTCATCACAATATGATATGGAGGTAACTTTCCAGTAGTTGTTTCTATTTATAGGAATAACTGTCGAACCAGGTACAAAATTTACCATACCCACAATTGTTGACGGATTACTTGTACTATCTGAATAAATGTAACCTTGAATAGTTCCATAGTTAGTACTACTTGAATATTGAACAGATAAAAAACCATCCGTGCTTGCTTGATAAATTTCTCCGGCAATAAAATCTGACTGTGCTTCACCCAAAGCTAAGGTTCCAACAACATTACATATAAATTCAGAATTTTGAATTTCAGTAGAGTCTAAGAGATTATTCCTATTGATATCAATTCCTGATTCAATTTTATAACCTCCAGAATTACAGTTCACTCCAGCTAATTCCTGTTTAATATTGATCAAACTTGTTAAGCCATCATTTACATCCTTTTCGCAGGATACCATAACGATTAATGAATAAATGCATAATGAAAATGAAAGAGTTTTAGATTTCATAATTATTGGTTTTTCATTAAAAGTAAGTTTATATTTTGAACCCGTTAAATTCAAATTGCACAAATTTATTAATTGCCCACGTTGAGTGTATGATTTCGTAAGGGATTGCGGGCTTCAAACTTATCAAGATACCACTCAAAATTGATGCGGGCGATAATGCTCGAAAACCTCTGAAACCCTTATGCTCTATACACATTATTAGCGGCAGTTGATGCTTTAATTCAAGTCATATTTCAATAAATCCTCTATTATTATTTCTTTTTTTAATAAATCAGAGACGTAAAAAAATCCTGCTCCTCCCTCACTTACATTGGTTGGCAAGTTTCCTGAAATTGTTGCAAATGTACTTTCTTTCCAGTCTGTTTCGTTAAATCCTTGGTGCAGATATGCATAGTAATTATCTGATATAGTTTGCAAAATTGTCACCACTGTATCTTTAACCGAATCCTCTCCACCAACAAAATGTGTATAGTAGTTTATATTGGCAAAAACACCTTGTACATCAGCAAATTGATGAACATAGCTTTTAGCATTAATATTTAAGTAATCTAATGTATCTGATACACTCTTTTTTCTATCCCACAGATAAATACATGAGTTAGGAAAACCGAAATGATGCTTTTTTACTGATAAATCAAGTGTGGCTTGTACTAAATCGCCATTATCATTAGTATAATATTCGCTTGAGTTTTCGCCTTGATAGGGCAAAGGTATTTCGTTATAATCAAAATCCTTTGCCACAGGAGCAATGTCGGTAGCTGTATAAATTTCATGATTATATTCAACATGTAAAACATATTCCTGGCCTGCAATTGCACTAAACTTTTTTATCGATTGATAATATGGCATTTCTAACTCTATATATTGTTGACTATATTCATTCCAGGAGTATTCTACTATTTCGTATCGGAAAGTATCCATATCGGACACAACAAAAACATTTGCGTCTACTATTGGTTCCGATTTGGTTTTATCAATAAAACTACCGGGTTTTATCAGATATATGCGATGGTTTATATATTGAGATGAAATGCCACCATTAATAAATAGTTTAATATTATGATTATCTGTTCCGTAATTAAAATCATCAATATTGTAATAATCCCAGGTTTCGCATGATAACAGCGTAACAATTAATATAAATAAAGATATTATTTTTCTCATCCTGTTAAAACTTAAAGTTATACGAAATATAAGGTATCATACGATAAAGGGTATAAACATAAACTGTTTCATTGTATCCTTGTGCAAAATTTACCCCAATTGGATTAAACTTATTATAGGCATTATAAACACCTGCTGACCATGTTCCCTTCCATCTTTTGTCATTTTCTTTTGGATACCAGAAAAAAGATAAATCCAATCTGTGATAAACAGGGAAGCGGCCGCTGTTGCGCAATGCATATAAGTATTGACCATTAGCATAACCTACAGGCAGCGTAAGTACAAATCCTGAATGTACATTGAAAAAAGCACTGATTCCAATGCGTTTAACTGGTTTATATATTGCAGTTATTTTAAAATCATGTGGAATATCGTGTAAAGCCGGGTATTCCTTATCGCTGTTAACACCATGAATTTTATACAACACTCTTGAGAAAGTGTAGGAAGCATCTATGTCTATTTTTGTTCTTTTATATTTGGCTAGTAATGTTATACCGTAAGCTGTTCCGTTTCCTGTCCGTATTTGAGACTCTATGTACGGATAGTTTATTAACTGTGCCCTTTCAATATAATCACAGATGTTGTACATTTTCTTGTAGTATCCTTCTGCAGACAGGCTCAGTTCGCTATTTGACTTTAAAAAGTAATTAACCGAAATAATATCAGCATGAAGTGGTTTTATGTTTTTATTTGCAGGCATCCATGTTTGTATAGATGTATATGAAAATAAGCTGTTTTGCAATACCTGAGAGAATTGCGATGTGCGAGCATATGATAACTTTATTACTTGCGATAAAGTTGGTCTTAAATTTATTGTTATCCGGGGTTCTAACGAATGGTACGAGTTATAAATACCGTTATCATTTGTATTGCTTCCAGTGGGGCTGTAATCCGAATATGTATACCACTCTGCTTTTCCAGTATTTTGAAATATAGTGTATCTGATTCCATAATTTAATCCTAACCAATGTGTTAGATTATAATCATTAAGAATATAGCCTGAGTTCTCTATAGCATTTACCCTGAATATGCTTTGTTCCGGTATCCCATTTTCGCCAGGTTTGTATTTGTGATAAATAGATTCTGTCCCGAAATTAATTTTATTAGATTTTGATATATACCATGTAAAATTCAACTTTGCAAAAATATCCTCAACACCTGTAAACCAACTGTAATTTTTATTCTCATTCACAAAATCCATATTGTTTTTATAGTCGCTATAGATTGTGGAGAAATTCATAAATAATTTTTGAGAAAGAATGCAATTCCAGCGAAAGGTTATTGTTGTATTTCCCCAATTATTAATGTAATCGTTATCGGACATAATTTTATCGTTTCCATTGTAGAAAGAAAAAAATATGCGGTTTTTACTATTAATGTTCCAGTTAATCTTGGCATTAATATCATAAAACTGGGGTACATAATACACGCCATCATCTTCAGGATTTTGGAATAAGTCTCTTATACTGCGACGTATCGCTAACAAATAAGAAGCAGTATCTTTTTTTATTGGCCCGTCAAATGCCAAACGAGATGTTAATGTACCTATCCCTCCGGACAAGCGATGGGTGTGTTTATCGCCATCGTTCATTTGACTATTTATCACAGATGATAATCCTCCTCCAAATTGTGCAGGAATAGCCCCTTTATAAAACTCAACGTTCTTAATAGCATCAGGATTAAAAACTGATACTAAGCCAAACAGGTGCGATGGATTATAAACGGGTGCATCGTCAATTAACATTAGGTTTTGGTCTGTATTCCCTCCTTGAACAAACATACCCGATGAACCTTCTCCAAGTGTTGTTACACCAGCTTTTAGCTGTAATACTTTAATAACATCTGTTTCACCGAAAGCAATTGGCGCAGTTTCAATGTCTTTTGGCGTAAGAATATTTATGTTTGAAATATTAGTGTTTATTGGATTATCATGACTTTTACCTACAACAACTACTTCATCCAATTTAAGCTCCTGAGGTTTTAGTTTAATATTTAACTCCGTAGAAGTTAAGCTGTTAATCACTATTCTGTGAGGTTGATATCCAATATATGAGACTTCAATCTCGGTTGGTATTTTATCTAAGGGAATAGAATAATATCCATATTGGTTAGTAGTGATTCCCAATTCTGAATTTAAGTCATAAATTGTAGCTCCAATTAAAATTTCTCCTGTTGTTTTATCACTAACATATCCACTTATCACTTTTTGTTGCGTGTAAGCATACGATGATAAAAGAAAAATCAATGGAATAATCAGTGTTTTTTTCATCTTTTTTTAACTGTATCAATGTTTTAGGTTTCTGTATGTCTCTGACCCAATTGCCGCTAACGACAGCAATAAAAGCTGGCCGTTTCTCAAATGTACTACTTTTTGTTGATTTACGTAATGTTGCTCTCATGTGTTTCAATTCGTTAAGAAACGCGTGAACGGCTTGATTTTATTGGCCTGTTGGGCCTAGTTGTCTTTGTTCAACATTTTGCTAATTAATTCTTGATCTCTTATATAAATACTTAACCAATCCTTATGTTCTTCACTTAAAGCATATGGTTTTTTATTTGACATGGTTCTAATATTATCCAAAAATACAGCTAAGAATCTTTTAGTTTCTTCAAATGTTTTTGGATCATGATAACATATAGACCAATCCTTTATTTTAGATTTCAACCATGTGTATTTTCCAACTAAACATATGCTGAATTGATTATTTATATTCTTATTTAACCAATTTACTCCATTTGGATCTCGAATTTCATTTGATCCAATACCATAAAATCCTATTAATCCACATAATGGCTTAAATTCATCCTTTTTATATAAATTATATTCTCTACTGCATATATTATTTCTTAGGTACATAAATTTATTTTCAGTTTCAGTAATAGCTGTTTTTGTCAATTTACTCTTTACTTCTATTACTCCTAAAACAGATTCTACCGGATAAACACCTATGTTTTTCTGTTTTATAAAAGGGGGTAGAATTCTCTTATCGTATATTATGATGTCATTCTGATTACTTTGCTTTCCAGCTTGGTTAATAATAATACCTGTTCCAATGCCAAATTGTTCCGTTAAAAATAAGCTTAACACTTCAGTTACAAAAAGTTCGATTAACTCTCCTTTTGTTAGTTTATGATCCAATCGTGATAAAGATTTAACCTTTTCATAAAATCCGCTTATGATAGCAGTTGCGTATTGTTGTATTAGTGTCCTTTGCATTTTATTCAATTAGGCCCAACATTCGCATATAGTTATTGTTTTTATTTCTGCATTAGCAATACCCTTGTTTTTCCCTTTCATTTCAACTATTACCTATTGGTTTTACCTTCTTTTCCTTCCGTAATATTCATAATTAATCTTTCCAGGTTTATCACTAATATATTCTCTCAAATGTAAATTTAATATCAGCTTTTACCAAAAAATTTTAAGTATTTTTGATTTTCAGGTTGTTTGTAAGGTTTATTATTTCCATTAAGTGCTATTTTTAGTTGACTTTATACAACCATATTTAGTAAATAAAGTCACCTTTTTCTCCTGTAGTCCCCGGTTTATGGTAAAAAAGTTAATGTATTACAGGCAGATTTAATAAGGCAGCGATATCCTGCGCTAAAGAATTTTCATCATTCCATGTCGCAGCAACATGATTCGGTATGGAATTATCATGCTGCCCTGTCGCAGCAACATGCTGCGGTAAGGAATTATCATCATTCCATAGGGAATCATTACAATTCCATAGCGCAGCAGCATAATTCGATAAGGAACTGTATTGGTTCCATAGCGCAGTAACATAATTCCAAAGAGAATTGCCTTGCTGCCGTGCCGCAGTATCATGATTCCATATTACAGCGTCATGCTGCCATGTAGAATTATCATAATTCCGCAGGGAAGAGTGTGGATTTCTGGTGAAAGGGAGGGTTTTCAAGGGGTGTGCAGGGCTTTTCATATCCCCTGATGGTTCAATCGCATGAGCGGGCAGGGATAAGTAAGCAAACCTGCCCGGTCCGGGCAGGTTTGTATAAAACAAGGATCAGTTCCTGATTTGTTTTAGTTTTTGCACCAGTTCATGGTCTTTGCCCAGCAAACCCACGATCAGCTCTACTGTTGCCGAGGCTTCTTTGTAGGCTTTGTCTAAAGCGGCTTTTGCCAGCTGGGTAGCCTTCAGGGCTTCGGCCTGGGCCTGCTGCTGGGCCGTTTCGGCCAAATCGGCCCTGGTCCCATAATCTTTAAGTAATTTGAGTTTAGGTTCCGTGTCAAATCCTTTTGCCTTTAATGTGGATTTGTTCTGATCTACTGTGTTGATCATCTGGTGCACGAAATCGCGCTTGTCTGAATCGTTTAACGACATAGTAATTAAATTTTAAATTAAACATTTATTTAGTTAACTGGCAGCGTCAACTGCCATTTTCTTTGGGCATTATGTGTTAATTATGTATTTTCAGATATAACCGTTACGGTTTCACTATTTTTTCTTACCTGTTACTGTACATTGTTTTAACCTAACCAACATGAAACCAACTTCAATAATTAATCATAACAATTATACGTAATGTGATAAGGGTTTCCAAAAGTAAAAAAAAATATTAATATGCATTAAGAATAAAATCAATTTTTTAATCTTATTACAATAAGGCTGTATGCCGAAGGACATTGAATCCTTGGTCCCTGCTTGGGCAGGGTCTTTTTTGTATTATGTTAAAATCATTTCAACAAAAAAAAGCCCGGTTTTGCCGGACCTTTTTTTGTAAGCTTATTTTTATTCATACGAAATCACAAAATCAGCCATATTCTCCATATCAGGCGGGCATTCGATAATCATATCATCTATGCCGCAATCCCAAATAAGGTTATCATTTAAATCGATTAAATAGTTTATACAGGGTTCCGTAGCACCGGCTCCGAAACGCCATGCAACAATTACAGTTTTTGCCTCTTCAATAGTAAATCCGGCAATGGTTTCCCCGGGAGCCACCACTTCAAACACACCGCCATCATTTATCTTATGGTTTCCTGCTGCTGAGAAGTAGTTTGTCTTTGTCCATGAGGTATCATTGGGATCACAGGGATCAAAAGTACTTCCCATTGTTTCCAGCAGCTCGTATTTCACGGATGGGTCGGATGCAAGTTCTACATGACGGTAGAAGATATTTTTCAGGGTCATCTTTATGCTCTTGTAGGTTCCAACAGGTAGTTCAATTGGATCGAAGGTATAGTCTTCAATCAGCTTTAGCTCCCGGTTAGTTTCTGAAGTAAGCCGCACCCATTCCAGGTCGTCTGTCCCTCCTGCTACTACTTCCTCCTGCGACACCCATACATCACCTATACATACCTGCATACTTGTGTTTATGGTTTCTGTTGTATCGCCCGTTAAAGCGGGATTTGTTGCCAGCATACTTTTTGTAGCTGAAGTCAACGGGTTTAAAGTTTGAAATTTAAGCGTTCCTGTTTTTTCTTTCGATTCATCGTTATCATCTTCACTTGAACAGGCAAAGCTAAATGCTAAGGCTGCCAATACTGCATAGATAATGGTTCTGTTTTTCATGTTCATTCCTCCTGGTCTTTAGTTAAATCAATATTCTGCCCAATCTCTCCTGAAATTTATCACAAAGGATGGTATTTTAAATTTAGGGAAAGTTTTTGGAATATCAAAATGGAAATTGGTGGTTTATGAAAAAGGAATACTATCAGATTTTTCCTCCGGCACCATAAGCAATAAAACCTCCGTCAGTATTGTTAAAGAAGAAATGCATTATTAGATCCCCGCAAATCACGCAATAAACAGAAACATTATAACCACCAATACTTGCATTGTTTGTATAGTACGTATTTTTAAGATAACTGCATTGAGCAAGACTGAAGCTGCCTGATTCCTGCAGGTCTGATGTTGTAACATGGTTCCATGTTACGGATCCGGATGAATTAATGTTGTAGTTTCCTGCTCCTTTATAACCTGTATTCCATACATCAACAAAGCTGTAGTTTCCTGCTATCTGGGACAATGTAACGTTGGTGTTTTTTATTCCCAACAGGAAACCATTACCTGTTCCCAGGTCGAGTAAAAATGCAGCTGAGTTCGCATCTCCATATACATAACCTGTTAATGTTCCTGATGTTCCGTTGATAGATACATTAAGCCTTTCCTGGTGTGTGCCGTTTACTTCCCATGTCCCGGTTTCATCTCCGGATGCCAGAGGCAGGGTTTCATTAAATAAATCGGGCGAAAGGTAACCGGGATTGACATAGCCTGAGCCCCCTTTATAATTCTTTTTTATCCATGTTCCGTCACTTTTAACTGTCATTACTCCCCATTCCTTATTAGAAGTAGAACCATCAATTTCTTTATTGCACATAATAATCCAGGTATAATCACCCGTAATATTTGTACTATTGTTTAAATAACTTAATGAACTTGAAACGCCAAAAGAGATATTGTTATCAGAATTTCCTGTAGGGAAATTCGCTGCAAGTATTTCATCAGCAACTTCTACTGCGAAAAAAGTGCCGCTATTTGCTGTCACCTTATAAATTCCATTAAAGTTACCGGACATTACAGAATAAGTCCCTTCATTATCGGTATTAGTTGTTTCATTATGTACGGTATATGTTTTTTGTGTCTGGTTAATAGCAAAAGTTATCAGGTCACCTTTTGCCCCTGAACCGGAATAATCGTTTATTACATCAGTTGAAGTGTCATCATCACCGTTGTTATCATCATCCTTATTACATGAAATAATGAGGATTGATGCCATTGATAAAACCCAAAATAATTTTTTCATAATCTTTTTTTTAATAATTCATACAAATTGTCTTTCCTGCGATGAATTAAATATAGATAATTAAAAAGAGGTATGGAAATATTTTCAACGGTGATTAATAGATGATTTATGGGTGATGTAAAAGCATTCAGGGCATATTTTAGTATCTGCTTTTGCTTTATGTAATTAATTGGAAATAGCTCTTAAATATTATGGAGATATTGTTTTAATAAAATCTCAGATCCTTTCAAACTGAGTTTCCGTCGAATGTTTTTCGAATGTGTATTAACGGTTGAAAGGGTTAAACTAAGCATTTGAGCTATTTTGCGTTGAGAATACCCTTCATATATCAGGTTGCATATTTTTATTTCGGAAAGGGTAAGATTTTTTTCCAGTAAATGTTTTTTTAGTAGTATTGTCTCGGGAGAGGTATAAAGACTTTTACACAGGAGTTCAATGTCTTCATGATTTACTTTCTTTTTATCTTTCCATTTTTCGATGAACGGTAAAATATTACTTTGTATTTCATTTGCCATTTGGGTACAAATTGTCTTCTTTTTTTCCTCAAATTTTGAAATAATGCTTATAAGCTCAGATTTAGCGTCGATTATTGATTTTGTCAGCTGTCTGTTCTCCGCCTCAAGCATTTTTGCCTCCGTAACATCAATATAAATAAACAAGTAACAATCAATTTTATCTTTCTCATTTACGAGCGGGGTAATTGTGGTTTCAAACCATATCGGGTTATCCGGACCATCGGGATGGGCATCTTTTGAGTTATAGGGAACAGCCGGAAACTTAATAACATCCCCCTTTTTAATTTCCAGAAAACTTTCGTACACTTCCCATCCCTGTATTACAGGATCATTAAATATAGAATAATCAGGTGGCGGGGTGCCCATAAATAATTGCTGATATCCCATATTCCCTGCAATAAAATGTCCACCGTTATCCCAGATTGCCATAGGAAAGGGATTTTGGTTGATTATGTTCTTTAATAACAGGATTTTATCTTCTACATATTTAAAGATATATTTTAATTGTTCCTGGGATGGAATGTCATCAGGGTGAAGATTATTCATCAAGTCTATTTTATTGTGGTCATTCATGGTTGTTCATGATAAAAGTCTGCAGATTTATTTTTTTGCCGGTAATATTTATTTTTTTCCTGATGTGGTTTACATGGGTATGAACCGTGGAGTATGACACGTGTAATGATTGAGCAATTTCTTTTCCTGATAGCCCTGCTTTAAGCATTTCATATATTTTTTTTTCACTTGGGGTGAAATTAAAACTGGTCCCGGTTTTTTTCAATTGGTATTTAGCACAGGTATGGTTTATAATCTTTTCTATTTTTTTGATGTCAGGCCCTGTTAGAGCCTCTATTCCCATGTATTTATCCATTAGGAAGGCCAGGTTGTTTTTTATTTCACTTAAGATATGATCTTTTGCATGATTCTCATTTTCTTTTAAAAGGGCATGAACGGTTTCTATAGTCGTTTTAAGTTTTAAGTATTCATCATTGAGCTGCTGGTTTTCCCTTTTCAGGGCAATAGATTCAGAATTATCAAGAAAGTAGATCAGGATCAGTTCAACGGCATTTTTCGAGTTACGTACAGGGCACACTATAGCTTCGATCCCGGATAATTTTTCGTGGCATTTTCCCGTCAGCTGGTTCACAAAACCTGGCATTGATGGCACTTTTATCTGCCAGGTGACCGGATTATCTGATTGAATGGCATTTTTGTGTTTTTTTATAACCCTGTCTTCCCATATACAATAATTCTCCAAATGGTCCATATTGCCCAATAATTCAAGGGCCTCGTTATTTGCACAAAGCAATGTCCCGTCAGCGTCCCACAAAGTAACAGGATAGGGTGCAACCCTGATCAGGGCTTTGAATAACTCCCTTGTGCTTTTAAAACTTGTAAGCAGGGCTTTAAAATCAGAAAAACCTTGTCGTGAGTTTGAAATATGTTTTAAATAATCTTTCATTCCTATTCAAATATATAATTTCTATCATTAATAAACGAATAAATACTATTTCGTCCCTGACTTTCCGGGATAAAATACAGGTAGGATGATTTAGTTGGGGACGACATAAAATTAAGAGGTTATTGGGTTTACAAGAATTCTGTTGGCCAATGGTGGTTTTTTATTTATTATTTGATATTGCCCTTCTTTTTCTTCTCCCGTTTTATACTATTTACATTGAATTGTTCCTGATGCGGTTACATGTTAAACATAGATTGATTTTTGTGGCAGATTAAAAATTCTAAAGTATTTTTACCCGATATTTAACAATTATATGCACCCGTCTATCGGTAAAATACTAATGCTATTTGGTGCCGTCTTATTGGCCATTGGCGCCATTGTATATTTTTTTGGTGATAAGATGAAATGGTTTGGCCGCCTGCCGGGAGATATCCGGATTGAGGAGGGTAATACCAAAGTATACATTCCTATCGTTACTATGATTATTATAAGCATTGTATTAACAGTGTTGATCAATTTGATCAGGAAGTTGTTTTAACAATAGAAAGGTGGATCTTTAAATGGATGGAATGGGAATTAAATAAAAACTGCCATGACGAAAATGACCCATATTATACCATATGATTTTATTGACCCGGAACAGATTGAAAGTGTAAAAATCCTTATGAACACTTACATGACGGATAGAATGGGAGGTGTTAAGCCCTTAAATGCAATTCAGCAGGAAGCATTAATTAAGGGTTTAAGGGATACACCAGGGACGATAACCCTTTTGGCAAAAGTTGAAGATAATTATGTAGGATTGCTTAATGCCTTTATTCACTTTGCTACATTTACCGTGAAACGCATGATAAATGTGCATGATGTAATTGTTAAGCCTGAATACAGAGGTCTTGGTGTTGGCAAAGCGCTTATGAATGGAATAATTGAAATGGCAAAGGAAATGGATTGTTCAAAGATTACCCTGGAAGTAAGAACAGATAATATAGTGGCACAAAACTTATATAAGCAGCTTGGATTTGAGGAAGGCAATCCTCCAATGCTATTTTGGACAAAGAAGTTAATGCAGGGTTAGGTGTGCTGTTATGCAGTAATTTGGTAATGTGGTAATGTTACTGTTTTTATTGCATTTAGTATTCATTAAAAGGGGTTATGCCATAAATAAAAGAAAAAGTAGTGACCGGAAAAAATTTGATAAAGTGGCAAAAAGCCTTAAAATATCTGATAAATATAGCGAGG
The DNA here is from genome assembly GCA_016926235.1 of Bacteroidales bacterium. Next base: position 63,853 of record JAFGOZ010000720.1, read on the forward strand.
CTTTCCAAAAAGAAGGCTTCACGCAAAGAACGCTAAGATTTTCGCAAAGGACGCAAAGTGTAAATTGTTATTATATTGCACTTTGCGCATTTTGCGTTTTTCAATTTTGCGACCTACTATATAACTAAAATCTATTTCAAAACTTTCCTTATTTTTTGGAAAAAATTATTATGCACATTAAATATCATTCTGCTATTCCGTTGCAGGCATTTATTGAACAATAAATGAGGATACCAGGTGCAACGGTCTTCTATGTCCATTATTTTCATGGGCTTTGCCATGGCTGATGCTTTCGCCCCCTTGGGGCTTATATAATAAATCATCAAAGTTCAACCTTGCTAACTGGATAATACTCGATTAAAATTCTTATTTATTATTCAAAGAAATAGTGAATATCGATTACTTAACTCTCAATAATAAAGTTTGGCCCATTCACTGCCTGGTAATAAGTTTTATTTGAGCCCCAAAGGGGCGATAGCAATAGCCCGGGGCTTTAGCCCCGGGTAAAAATAACCGAAGGTTATTACGACGCAAGTACGAACATAATCAGGGCAAATATATAACCTG